>JAAUVF010000017.1 GCA_012030815.1 Nanobdellota archaeon
ATATTTATCCATACCCAGTATGATTTACAAACCATATATCTTTTGATTTAACTGGAATGTAATAGAAAAATAATGATTAAATTCTGGAGCTGATAGGACTGGGGCTAGTTGGAGGAACGATTTACTCTTCTATAGGTATGATTGGAAGTGAATTCCGTTGGCCAGTATTTTTTGGTTGTGCAATTGGGGCACTGGCAATAATCATTTATCGTAAAAAATTAAGACAGAAACAAAACAAATCGATTTAAAATATTTAAGATTTTAGATAGTGATGATCAATAATTAATCAATCGACAGATCTATAAAGGACAATTCAAAGCAATTATGAGGGAAAATGGCAAACGAGGTAGCACAATGGTGGAAAGGATTAGGAAAAGAATTAGAAACGGACATCGAAACATTTGACGATTAAAATATTTTAAAAATTATTAAATTTTAGAAATTTCATAAAACAAAGCCTCGGGTGGGCTCCGACCCCACGACCTAACGCTTACGAGGCGTTCGCTCTACCAGGCTGAGCTACCAAGGCACTTTTGGGTGATGCCATCAGAAGTTAATAAAAAGCCTTTCCGACTTGGATCAAATGAAAAAAACAATTTCCGGAATTAGAGGTATTTTTGGAGATGATTTTAATCTAAAAGACACATTACAATTTTGCAATAATTTTTCTGCACTAGTAGAATCTAAAAAGTGTGTGATTGGTAAAGACACAAGACCATCAGGTGAAATGATCAAAGAAGCTGCATGTGCATCATTAATGAAAACGGAATTAGTGTATACAATTTAGAAACAGTTCCAACTCCAGTAGTTTTTCGAGAGTCAAGAAAATATGGTGCAGGGATTATCATTACATCGTCGCATAATCCATTAGAGTGGAATGGGATAAAATTCATCATAAATGGAAGAGGAATTAATGAAGCAGAACTACCAATTATAATTGAAAATCAGGAAATTTTAAAAACAAAGATAGGAGTTGAAGAAAAAATCACGTCATCGTATCTAGAAGATGCAAAACAACTCATTGGAAATATAGAAAACAAACCAGAGATTGTTATTGATATTGGTGGAGGATCTGCAAAAGATTTTGCACCAAATCTACTAAAGCAATTAGGATGTAATGTTACAGTAATTAATGAAAATCTAAATAATTGTACGAGAGGACCAGATCCAACAGCAGACAACTTGACAGATCTTATCTCTGCTACATCTGGAAAAGATATCGGTTTTGCTTTTGATTTAGATGGAGATCGTCTAGTTGTTGTCAGAAAAGGAGAAAAACAAACTCCAGATGTAACGCTAGGTCTTGGAGTTGCAAAGGCCTTGGAATTAGGATATAGAAAATTTGTATTCAGTATAGATACAAGTGTTTCAATTGAAAAATTCATCAAAGAAAAAGGAGGTAATGTTCAGAGATCAAAAGTAGGTGAAGCAAATGTGATAGATTTGATGCTAAAAACAAATGCTCAAGCTGGTGGAGAAGGAAGTAGTGGCGGTTTTATCTTACCAGAATTTAATTTTTGTAGAGAAGGAATTCTTACAAGTGGTCTTATTTCTTCAATGATGGGAGATTCAAAGTTTAATGAGATATTAGATTTCATGGAGAGTTACAAACAGTTAAGAGAGAAAATCAAAGTAGAATCTATGTTTCATGACAAAGTTATTGATGAAGTATCAAAGAAGATTGCAAAAGAATATTCAGATGTTATCACTCAAGATGGAGTCAAAGGAATAATAGATGAGGACAGTTGGGTTCTGATTAGAAAATCAAATACAGAAGACATCATAAGAGTTTCAGCAGAATCAAACAATGTAGATAAATGTAAGAAAATTGTGAAAAACACATTAGAACTAGTGAAACAATGTTATGACAGTATTAGATGAATCAGACATAATTGAAATTCTTCAAAAGAAATTAGGAAATAAAAAATTTGTTTCAGAAGATGTTGAATCTTTTAAAATTGGTAAAACAAGGATCATAGTAAAAGTCGATACATTTGTAGAGAGCATCAGATATGCCTCAAAAAATGAAAATTTCTGATGCTGCAAGAAAAAGTATTGTAGCATGTGTTAGCGATTTTGCTGCCAAAGGAGTAAAACCCCAATATGGAATAATATCATTGAATTTACCAAGGACAATTTCACGTGCAAAAATTAATGAATTATCAAAGGGTATTAGTCATGCCTCAAAAGAGTTCAAGATTAAGATTTTAGGTGGAGATACAAACGAGGGAAAAGAAATCGTAATCAACGTATCATTATTTGGAACAGCAGAGAAGATAGTCAAACGAAAAGGAGCAAAGGCAGGAGACATCATATTTGTGACAGGTCAGTTTGGATATACTACCTCAGGTCTAGAGATTTTACTTCGAAAAAAGAAAGGTACGAAATCTTTTGTCAATAAGGCAATCAGATCAGTTTTCATGCCAAATCCAAAATTAGATTTTGGCATAAATAATAAAAAGTATTTTACATCAGCAATGGATTCTAGTGATGGTCTATCAACTACATTAAATGAGATGGCAAATCAAAGTAAATGTAAATTTATCATAGATAACATTCCTACTGGAAATGATCTAGTAGAATTTGCCAAATCAAACAAGATAGAGTCAGATGATTTAGTATTTCATGGAGGTGAAGAATACGAATTTGTATTTACTGTCTCAAAAAATTTAAAACTTTAATTAAAAAAATGCAGTATTATTAAAAATACCAATAATTGAAATTGGGAATGTTACTAAAGGAAAGGGAGTATTTCTTAAAAAGCAAGAAAAATATACATCGTTGAAAGATTTAGGTTGGCATCATTTTAGAAAATAAATCATTGACCTGAGTAAAAATCATGTTCTACTTTTTGAATTATATTAAAAATAGATTCTGCAGATAATCTTGAAACGCAATCTTTCATCCACATTTCATCAAGATACATCAATCTATTCATATCTGCTCTAGGAAGTTGATCGGGTTGAAGATCTGGGTACATAACGTGGATTTGAAATCCTTCTTTGGCAATTCTTTCACATTTTTGTTCTAATGTAGTCATTGAGAAATCATTATTCGGTGTTAAAAATTGGAAGACCAAAGAGCCAGAAGCCGCAGATAATATCACAATGCCAATTGCTAACAAAAGCACAGATACCATACAGATGAAAATAAAGCACAGTATATGAGCGATAATGAAATAATCACGTGTATATTGAACAAAATAGGTTCAAAAAATCAATGTTTTTTAAACCCTTTTAGATGTGAGTAGACATTGTCAGAAATTGAAGCTGAGATTGAAGTAGAATCCCCAGTTGAGGAAGAACAAGATGAGGTTCTAACAAAATCTAGACCAGAAACCAAGACAGAAGGTCCTGAAAAATGGGGAATTGCCCACATTTACAGTAGCTACAATAATACAATTATCCACATGACAGATCTAACTGGCGGAGAGACTATCTCCATTAGTTCAGGCGGAGTTCATGTTAATGCAGACAGATACGAGTCATCACCTTTTGCTGCAATGAAAGCTGCAAACGCAGTTGTTGAAGTTGCACATACAAAAGGATTCACAGGATTTCATATCAGGGTACGAGCTGTTGGAGGAGTAGGTTCTAGAGTTCCAGGTCCAGGTGCACAAGCTGCAATCAGAGCTTTGGCAAGAGGTGGATTTAAAATTGGAAGAATAGACGATGTAACACCAATTCCTCATGACACCACCAGAAAGAAAGGTGGAAAAAGAGGAAGAAGAGTCTAGTCCAATACTTTTATTCGGACGTTACAACCTTTAGATTTAAAATAATCAGTCATAAATTGAGTAAATTTTTGAGTATTATTTTTAAAACTATATTTGGTTAACATGTCTGCAAATTTTTCTTCAATTCCTTGTTGCAAGTTTGGATTAAAAGTTAATTTAAAAAAAGTCCACCCAAATTGTGAGGAAGGCTCACTTAGAGTATATCCATTATAACCTCCAACTAGAGTCTCCATATGAGATAATGATTTTTTTATTGTAGTAGATCATCAAGATAATTTTTTGACTTATTTCAAAAATAATAGTCATCATTACTCACTGTCATCAGATGATTTATTACTTAATTTATCAGACAGAGATACAAATTTTCCATCTTGTTCAACATTAATTTTAGTTTCCATTCTTATGCTAAGGCCAATTGATCTAAATAAAGTCAATAACTTTCCACCATCAAGAATTTCAGTAATTTCTCCAGATGTAATTAGTTCGGATAATTTTTCTACAACCATAGGAGTTTTCATTTGGGAATTGTGATTCTGCATTTTTTAAAACTTCAAGACCTCGAAATCCTAGACGTCCAACAAGTATGTCTCGAGGATTTTTTGTTTCTTTTGATGTAGTAGGAGTTGGTTCTATTTTTCTAGATGAAATGTTTTGCTGCATCTCTGCAAGTCTTTTTGCCTTTAATCTTTCAAGTTCGGAATCTTCTTCACTCAACCTTTAATCACACCTATAGGCACCAATTTGGCTACTTTAGTGGCTATTCCTAGATTATGAGAGACATTGACTACAGAATCAACGTCTTTGTATGCTTGAGGAGTCTCTTCCACAACTCCATCACGTGTTAATGCCTTGATAAGTATGCCTTTATCGCTAAGTGATTTTCTTACATTATCTTCTGTGAAATCTCTTCGTGCCTTTGATCTAGACATTGTTCTACCAGCACCATGAGCAGTAGAGCCAAAACTCAAATCCATTGAATTTGGTTGTCCAAGTAATATCCAGCTAGCAGTACCCATTGAACCAGGAACTAAAACAGGCTGACCAAGATCTCTATACTTTAATGGAACTTCATCCCTAGATGCTGGAAATGCACGAGTTGCACCTTTTCTATGTACCACAAGTTTTCTTTCTTTACCATCAACTTTATGTTTTTCAACTTTAGCAATATTGTGAGCAACATCGTAAACCAAACCCATATCAAGATCAGATTCAGTTTGATTAAATACACGTTCAAAAGATTTTCTTGTCCAATGAGTAATCATTTGTCTATTACTCCATGCAAAATTTAATGCAGCAAACATTGCTTTTCTATATGATTCACCTTCCTCAGATGTATTTGGAACACATGCAAGCTCTCTGTCTGCTAAAGAAATATCATATTTTTCCATAGCTTGTTCTGAAATTCTCAAATAATCACTACAAACTTGATGACCAAATCCACGAGAGCCGCAATGAATTAAAATTGTAATTGTTCCTTCTTTAATTCCCATTCTTTTTGCAGCTTCTTCATCATGAATTTCAGATACTTTTTGCACTTCAAGAAAATGATTTCCTGAACCCAAGCTCCCCAGCTGAGGTGCGCCTCTTTTTCTTGCTTTATCTGAAACTTTGTTTGGATCAGCATTTTTTATTTGTCCATTTTCCTCACATACATCTGCATCATGTGAAGAACCATATCCATGATCAATTGCCCAATCTACACCACGTACAAGAACTTCATCAAGTTGAGAATGACTGAGTTTTACTGCTCCTTTAGAGCCAACACCTGAGGGAATTGAACTAAAAAGATCAGTTACAAGTTCGTTGAGTTTTGCTCTAACGTCTTTTTCAGTTAAATTTGAACGAAGTAATCTAACACCACAGTTGATATCATAACCAACACCTCCAGGACTTATCATTCCTTCTTCAGCATCCATAGCAGCAACACCTCCTACAGGAAAGCCATACCCTTCATGACCGTCAGGTAAAACGACACTGTGTCCAACAATTCCAGGTATAGTTGCAACATTTTTTGCCTGCATGATAGTTCTATCAGATAACATTTTCTGGAGTAACGCCTCATCAGCGTAGATCTTTACTGGAACTTTCATTCCAAGATTAGAGTCAGCCTCAATAAGATATTGATTTTCTCCAATTTTTTTAGGAGTTAAAGTAGACATAATGAATGGTAAATTTTTGCCTCAAGCCAATTTAAATCATAAGTAGATTTATTTTCAATGTCATAAGAGAGTAAACATTGGCAATTTTACCGATAGATGGTGGGCGTTACGGAACCAAAGAGATGTTGGATATTTTTAGTGAGCAAAATAAAGTAAATTACCAATTAGAAATTGAAGGAGCTGCTGCACTATCACAAAGTGAAATCGGGATTATTTCAAAAAAAATTGGTAAGACAATTTACACAGCAGCAATGTCAGGTAAAATTACAGCTAAAAGAATCAAGGAATTAGAAGCAAAAAGTGATCATGATACAGCTGCACTAGTTGAATCATTGAGTGAAAAATGTTCAAATGATGCAAGACCATGGATTCATTATGGATTAACAAGCAATGATCTGGTAGATACCAGTAATTCTATGCAAATGAGAGATGCACTAAAAATTATAGAAACTAAAGTTGCAAAAATGGCACTAATACTAGCAAAGAGAGCAGTACAACATGGAAAAATTCCAGCAGTGGGTAGAACACATGGACAACATGCTAGCATAATTTCATTTGGATTAAAATTTGCAAATTGGGCTGCAGAAATGACAAAACACGTAGAGAGAATTCAAGAGATCAAAAAGCGAGTTTTAATTTGTAAAACGCTTGGTGTTGTTGGAACAGGTTCACTAATGGGTGCAGAATCACTTGAAGTTCAAAAGCGAGTTGCAAAGAGATTAAACCTTTTTCCAGCTGAAGTCACTACACAAATAATTCCTAGAGAGAGATATGCAGAATATGTCTTTGAATTAGCACTAATTGGTGCTACTTTGGAAAAAATTGCAGTGGAGATTAGAAATTTACAGAGAACTGAGATTGGAGAGGTTGCAGAACAATTCAAAAAAGGTCAGATGGGCAGTAGTGCAGTTCCAGTAAAGAGAAACCCCATAAAAAGTGAAAGAGTTTCATCTTTATCAAAAATACTCCGTAGTCAAGTAGCAATTACGTTTGAAAATATTCCATTATGGCATGAGCGAGACCTTTCAAACTCAGCAAATGAGAGATTTGTGCTTCCTACTGCAGCAATTTTAGTAGATGAAATGTTGGAAACTATGATCAAGATAATTTCAAATCTAATAGTAAATGAGAAAAGAATTGTGGATAATCTATACATTACAAAGGGACAGATATTTGCAGAATTTGTTTTAGAGGCACTAATCAAAAAGGGAGTTCCAAGATTTGTTGCATATAGAGATGTACAACGAGTTGCGTTTGAGGCAAACGAAAAAGGAATTCAGTACATTGATGCAATCAAAAAGGACAAAGCATTTTCAGCAAAACTGACTGAAAAAGAAATAGATGCAATATTTTCTCCAGAAAAACATCTTGGAGCATCTCCATTAATTATTAGCAACGTCAATAAATCAGTTCAAGCGACGGTAAAAAAATTTATTTAGATTTTAACAAGGCCTTGTGAATTTTTGAGCCATATTGCAAAGCTTTTTTTCTTTTTGTGTAAGATATTTCAGGAACTCCCACATCACTTGCTAATTTACGTATAATGTGTTTCCTAAGTAGATCTTCAGAGTCATGAATTTTTTCAGAAATAGGAATAGTTTTTGCATATTCTATGAATTGTGAAGATAAAAGAGGTTGAATTATTTTTACTTTGAATTCAGAGGCAATTAGATTGACAGCCTTCATCATTTTAAGCTCATTATCTAATTTAGCATCCATTACTTTGATAATTTGTGATTCTCCTCCAGAGAATGCTTCTCGATATGCATTGTACCCGCAAAATAATTCATCTATACCATTTGCAGTAACAACAGTGTCAAGTTTTAGACTGTTTGCCAGCTTTGACACATAATAAAATGCAATACAATTTTCATTCCATGATAAATTATCAGTGTTTATTGTTTGACTAATCTTTGATGAAATATCAGGAAAAGTTTCTGGTTCAATTTCTAGAATATGATGAGGATATTGTAGAAGAGCATTAACGTCTTTTGCAAACAAAATATCATGTGATTCAGCAAATCCAATTGTTAATAGTGTAATATCAAAAGTCATATCTGAACAAATTTTTGAAATTAATGTACTATCAACACCACCAGAAAAAGCAATTCCAATTTTCTTTTCTTTAACAGTTTCAGAAATAGAATTTTTTATATTTTTTAGAAGATTTTCATGTATCTTATCCATATTACTCTGATTTTCAATTAAGGGTAATGAATCAATCTTTTAATTTAGCATTATATCTAAAATAGCATGATACGATTATCTCAAGCAGAGATTGAACAAGAGTTGAAAAATTTGTCAGGCTGGAAGATTGTAAATGAAAAATTGCATAAAGAATTTCAGTTTGAGAGCTTTAACCAAGCATTTGGATTTATGACCAGATCTGCGATGGAGATTGAAAAGATGAATCATCATCCAGAATGGTTTAATGTATACAACAGAATCACTATAGAATTGACAACTCATGATGCAGGAGGCATTACAAAAAATGATGTCAATCTTGCTAAAATTCTAAATTCATTAGTATAGAATTTCAGTCATATTTGATACAGAATTTATATTATATCCAAAATCAGATCACTTCACATGGCTGCAAGTCCCACAATTCTTGATTCAGATTTTAGATATATCGATAAAAAAGGAAATCTACTCAAAACTAGAACAGAGTTAACTGTAGCTCAAATGCTTGCATTTCTAGACCAAGAATATAAGTACAATCACAAAATTACATTAAAAAATGGTAAAGAGGTTACAGTTGATTTTAAAACAGAAAAAGGACTCATCGAGGTAATTGATAATGATGATGATATAACAAAGTACAAGAAAATTAAAGAAGATTTTCCTGAAGAAAAAGTGATGGCAATAGGTCATGCAAAATACGTAGCACAAATTAAAGAACTACAAGATATTGTATTTTACGATAAAACACCACAAACAGGCTCCATATTTTTAGAAGATGCATCATTTTCATTTGATTATGCACATATTCTTCCATTGGTAGAGAAATGCTCTATTTTACACGGACATACATCATCAGTAATGGTAGAGCTTGTAGGACAAATGAAAGATAATCTGCTAGTAGACTTTGGAATAGCAAAAAAAATTATAAAAGAAGTTGTCACAGAATTTGATCATAAATTTTTCATTAATAGAAAATACATGAAAAATGAAGACGACTCTCATTATCAAATTAAATTTAATGGTCCAAAAGGAATGTTTGATATTCAAGTTCCAAAAAATACAGCGTATCTCCTTGAAGGAGAAGCTACTGTAGAAAATCTTTCCAGTGAGATAATCAAACTGCTTGCCCCCAAATTACCTCAAAATGTAGAAGCTGTTGGTGTTTACATTTATGAAGGATATAACAAAGGTTCCCATATTATTTCAAATATTTCAAGATAGTTAAGAAATGGAACCAAAAATTGCAGAAAAATCTTGGAATCCAGAGTTAGAAAAAGAGATCCTTAGACATGGGTAAATGAAAAAATTTATGAATTTTTTCCAAAGGATGATAACTTCACCATAGATACACCACCACCATATCCTTCTGGGAGACCTTGGCACATAGGAGCAGCAGCACATTATTCTCAAATTGACATGATTGCACGCACTGCAAGGATGACAGGAAAAATGTATATTTTCCAATAGGAATTGACAGAAACGGTCTGCCTGTAGAAATCTACACAGAAAAAAAACATGGAATTCGAATGCGTGAGACTGAAAGAGGTGAATTTCTAAAATTATGCAGAGCAGCATTAGACGATTTGGAAGCTGAAATGATACTAATTATGAAAAGTTTAGGGATTAGTGGAGATTTTGCAAATTATTATCGAACAGATTCTGAAGAATATAGAGCACTAACACAATCTACATTTATTGAACTTTGGAAAAAAGGACAGGTCTATCTTGCAAACAGACCAAATAATTATGATTGGGTTTCGGGTACAACCATTGCAGATGCAGAAATTACATACGAAGATTTACCAACTAAACTAGTTTATATGAAATTTCAAATTAAGGATACAGATAAAGAAATAATCATAGCAAGTACAAGACCAGAACTTTTGTGTGCATGTAAGACAGTTATTGTTAATCCAGAAGATGAAAGATATTCAAATTATATCGGTAAAAGAGTAATTGTGCCAATTACAAATGCAGAAGTTGAGCTAAAAACTCATCATTCTGCTCATCAGGACTTTGGTTCAGGTGCAGTTATGGTTTGTAGTTATGGTGATCAAAACGATGTTGCATTATTTAGAGAATTGGAATTACAAGAGATTGTAGCAATTGGATTGGATGGAAAGATGACAGATGCTGCAGGTGATTATGTCGGATTAAAACCAAAACAAGCACGAACAAAAATTATTGAAGATTTAGAAAGTAAAGGATTAGTTGAAAAAATTGAAGATATAATTCACAGAACGCCGGTATCTGAACGAAGTAAAAATCCAATTGAAATAATTCCAATGGAAGAATATTATCTAAAACAAAAAGAATCAATTGAGAAAATGAAAGGATTAGGACAGGAAATTACATTTTATCCTGCTATGCACAAACAAATCCTGCTGAATTGGCTAGAATCTATCAATATTGATTGGCCAATATCAAGAAGAAGATATTATGGTACTGAAATTCCTATATGGTATTGCAAAAAATGCTCTGAACCGCATGTTCCTGAGCCTGGAAAGTACTACAAAACCATGGATAGAGAAATGTCCAATTAGTCAGTGTTCCAAGTGCGCAAATACAGAATTTGTAGGAGAAGAAAGGACGTTTGACACATGGATGGACTCTAGTGTTTCACCTCTTTTATCAGTAGATTTAAC
>JAAUVF010000147.1 GCA_012030815.1 Nanobdellota archaeon
CTCAACTTTTAATATAATTAGTAATTTTTTTGCAAATTAGAAAACAATTGCTAGCAATTTTTGATGTTGAAGGGGTTCTATATGATGCAGAATACCTTCCAATTCTTGCCGAAAAACTCCACAAGGAAGATGAAATTTGGGAAATTACAAAAAAAGGTATTCAAGGTGTGATAAATTGGGAAGATGGTCTTAGAACCAGAGTTGAAGCATTAAAGGGACTTGATTATGATACATGTAAAGAAATTGCTGACGCATTACCGATAATGACTGGTGCAAAAGAAGCATGTAGAGTTCTAAAAGCAGCTGGGTGGAAATTGATGGCTGTTTCTGGTGGCTTTACAATAATGACTGACCGATTAAAAAAAGAATTAGATTGGATTATGTATATTCAAATGAGTTAGTATTCAAAAATGGAAAACTAGATGGACTTGTATTACATGTTGATTCAGATAAATCAAAATCCGCAAAAATAAAAATTGCTGAATGGAACGAAAAGAAAGAAGATATCATTTGTGTTGTAGATGGTGCAAACGATGTTAAACTATTTGATATTTCTGGTCTAGGTATTGCTTATCGAGCTCAGGATATGGTAAAAGATTTAGCAACCACAACTTTGGAAGAAAAAGATCTTTCAAAAATACTCGATATTATAAATAAACACTATCATCTAACACTGGAAACCCAGACTCCTGCATAAACAATATCTTACTGTGTTTTTACTCCTATTATAATTGAAAATCATTCCAGTACACATAGAAAAAGAAGTTGAACCAAATGATGATTTGTCTGAACTGATAATTAATTCAAAAGATATCTATGATGGTGATATTTTGGTTATTGCCCAAAAAATTATTTCAAAACAAGAGGGTCGTATAGTTGAACTCTCTTCTGTGATGCCGTCATTACTGGCTGAAGGTATAAGCTCTCAATATGAAAAAAATCCCAAAATTATACAGTTAATTCTAAATGAATCTAAACAAATCATTCGAATGGATCGTGGAATCATGATAGTTGAAACAAACAATGGATTCATTTGTGCAAACGCTGGTATTGATGAAAGTAATGTTCCAAATGGGTTTGCAACTCTGCTCCCACTTGACTCCGATCTTTCTGCAAATTTAATTCGTAATAACATATTTGAAAAAATAAACAAAACTGTAGCCGTTATTGTATCTGATACATTTGGTCGTCCATTTAGAATGGGCCAAACTAACTGTGCAATTGGCATATCTGGTATGAATCCTATTCTTGATTACGCTGGCACTAAAGACTCGTTTGATAAAATTCTACGTGTCACAGCAATCGCAATAGCTGATGAACTTTGCTCTGCAGCTGAATTAGTAATGAAAAAAACAACAAACTGCCCCGTTGTAATTATACGTGATTATGATTTTAAAAATGAACTATCTTCTATCCGAGGTCTTGTTCGTCCTCAAAATGAAGATTTGTTTAGATGAATGCTTACTCAATTTGCAATAGAATTATAATCAAATAGGAACACTTTATTTTAAATTGATTATCAAAACTGAGTTACACTGTCATAACTCATTCTCAAATTTTCATGTAGGTGCTAATGAGGCCCCATATGATTGCGATATATCGATAAGAGATCAACTAGAGCGCTCTTATAATTTAGGACTGAATGCAATCTTTGTTACTAATCATAATACTTTGGATGGATATCGTCAGTTACTAGAATACAAAAAAGATCATTTAAAATTTCAAGATATTCAAGTTTACCCTGCAGAAGAAATTACTACTGATACTGGAGCTCATATCTTAGCTTATGGAATTCATGATGCAATCAAACCTGGAATTACTTTAGATGAAATAATTGATAAAGTGAGAAGTCAAGGTGGTGTATCCTCTGCCCCTCATCCATTTAGTTTACTAGATGCTCTTCGCGATGATGCTAAAAAATGTGATATGGTTGAAGTATTCAACAGTAATAATGTTGATATTCTTTCTAATGCTCGCGCTACACAATTTGCACTAGATAATGAAATGATTCAAGTTTCAGGTAGTGATTCACACGTTCTTTCAACATTAGGACGTTGTATCAATTTGGTTGACTCTGAAAATAATCTTGATAGTATTTTGCAATCTATGAAACATGGTAAAATTAAAATTTCACAAACTGGATATGCTTTGCAAAATGAAACCCTTGATCATCTCAAATATAAAATTCATAATTCAAAAGACTATCTGATCGATTATATTTCTGAACATTACCCGCATGCAAAATGGCTTTTGACCTTTTTGCTAAAAATATACGATGTTAATCAAAATAGTTATGTTTGGGCTTTATTTTATAAAATAGCTCTTTTTTTAATGAAGAGAATTTCTAAAAAAATTAATTTCCAAAATCATGATCCTGGATTCATGAAAGAGCGTAATCTCACTACAATGTTTAAAATGGCATTATGATCAAAATTAAATATGTCTGTTCTAAAAATAACTTCTAATAAATTCCATTGACTCCAATTAAAATTTTAGATTACACGATTTTTATCTTAGTGATTGTTTTATCTGTTCTTTTACTAATTGATTATGAATTTATTAAAACATCTGATTCTTTTGTGCTTGACACTATTAAAAAAACATCTGATATTGTTTTGATAGTTCTTGTATCTCTATTTACAGTTGATTTATTTTTGAAATACCGTAAATCTAAAAACTGGAAAGTTTTTCTTAAGAAAAATTGGTTTGACATTATTACTCTTGTTTTGATCCCTATTTTTTCGATGGTAAAAATCCTAAAAATTATGGTATCGTTAATAAAAAAACTAAAGATACTGAAAATGTTTACTAAAATAATTCATAAATCTAAAAAACTCCTAAAATGATGTTTTAAAATTAGCTTGGATTAACTCCTGAGTCTTTTTATTCAAGCATATTTTTTATGTATAAAATAGATTTTAATATGACAAAATAGCCATTATGAAATGATTACTAGTATGTCTGAATCTAATGAAAAAAAACTAGATGCAACAGGATTATTTTGTCCAGAACCTGTGTTTAGAACTAAGATTGAGATTGAACGAATGCAGGTAGGACAAGTACTAACAGTATCTGCCGATGATCCTGCAGCTGAGGAAGATATTTCACGATGGGTAACAAGAAATGGCCATCAATTATTAGATTTGAAAAAGATGGGAGCACTATAACATTTCAAATTAAAAAGGTAAAATAAATTAAAAACCATGGCATCTGTTACTAGTTCTGACATTTTAAATCGTGTAGGCAACACTCCTTTAATACAATTAGATTCTCTTTCAAATCAAAAAGTTACATATTTTGCAAAACTTGAAGGTCACAATCCATTTGGTTCTGTAAAAGATAGAGCTGCATATTGGATGATTAAAGATGGTGAGGAAAAAGGTAAGCTAACAAAAGGAAAAAGTATCATAATTGAACCTACCTCTGGAAATACTGGAATAGCATTAACGGGTATTGCAAATTTGCTTGGTTACAAAGTTGAGATTGTAATTCCTGAAAAAGCTAGCAATGAAACAAAAGACATTATT
>JAAUVF010000148.1 GCA_012030815.1 Nanobdellota archaeon
TCCATTATTTCTGGATTTGAAATGTTGCAAATTATCTTATTTTGAAAGTCTTTAGGATTTTGTTTATTCAAGCCACCAATGACACCATTTACGTCAACTACAATACTACATCCATTCCTTAGGGCTGTCATCCCACTTTGAATTGCATCTTTATGAAATATCACCTTATTTTCTCTAGCAAAATCAAAATCAGCAGTTGAATGAATTATTCTTCTAACAATAGGCCATTCTTTATCATTATATTTATGAATACCAATTTCGTCATCAATCATCTGCATACTTGCATCTTCTATTGATTGACCTTTTTCAGTTTGCATTTTCTACCTCTTTTGCTCTTTCTAATATTAAATCAATCATTTTTTCATCGGTTCCCAAATGTTTTGTAATGTATGTTTTTTTTATACTGGAATTTTTTAGTGCTGGTAAAAGATCGTTATTAATATCAGTTTTTACATGTGCACCTTCATGTAAGAAATAAAATACAATTATGAGAATCTCTGGATTATTTTTTTCACAAGTTTTAATGCCTTCTACAATATCTGGCTGCTCTATCTCTAACCAACATCTACTAACATTTCTATAATTATCTCTTAATCCATCTACAACGTAATCCATTGACATTTGTGCATTAGGATCTTTACTACCATGTCCTATAATTAACACATCTATATTCTTTTTGAAAGTGTAATGTTATTTTCTTGCATAGTTGTGGATATTCTATTTTCAACCAAGTTGATCATAGTTTTATGCATACTCATTGGTTTTGTAACAACAAATTTTATTTTAGTGTCTTTTTGAAATTTCATAACATCGGTAACTGCATTTTTTACTTTTTACCCGGTATATAGAAAATATGGAACTATTGTTAAATGATCAATATCTTGTTTAAGACATTTTGCAATCCCATCTTCGATATATGGTGGTTCTACCTCCAGAAAACAATATTCTGTAAAAACATAGTCTCCTTTTGCTTTAACTGCATTACAAATTATCTCTAATTCCTCAGATGCTTCTCTCTCTCTACTACCTCTATCTATTAGTAAAAATCCACGCTTCAATCTAATATCCTCGCTATGGCTATCGTCAAATTTGGAGGAAATTTCTGTTTTTCAACAATTAATTTACCTCCGGAAACTTTGATTGCAGCAGCCTCTGATACACTAGCTGTTCCTTCAAATGCCTTCACTACATCTGAAGGATTTGGAGTTAAAATTTCTGCTAAATCTTCTCTATTTACATATTCCACAGTAATTCCCATTTCTTTTCCAATATCAACTAGTCCCTTGACGTCTTCAGGTTTTTTAATTGAGACTAATTTTATGACTGATTTTTACTAATGTTTGAATTTTTTCAAACAAAAATCCAAACCTTCCTTTATGATCTCTTTAGATGTATCCCAATGCAGTCCTACTCCTATTACAAGACTTGGAGGTCTGTAGACTTACAGTATTTTTGAGAAAATCTCCTTCAAAAACTCTATCAGAAATTACGAGATACCCTTTTGAATTTGATTTTTCCATTTCTTCTAAACTTTGATAAATTTTTACATTTTTTGGAAATTCTTTTACCCAATTCTTTTTACCTACATCTTGATAAATTCCAATACTCTCTTCATTTACCATGTGTGCACTAATCTTAGTAACTGTTGAATCATCTTCTATCTTCCAGCCAAATTCTCTTCCCACCAGATCAACTGCAATAGTTTTATTGACATCGGCTGCAGTAGTGATTACTGGTGTAGCATTAAGCTTTTTAGCAATTATCTGTGTTAATTCATTTGCTCCTCCTAAATGTCCTGATAATACGCTAATTACAAAACTTATTTTATCATCAATAACAATTACAGCAGGATCTATTTTTTTATCTTTCAAATATGGTGCAATTAATCTAATTACTGCACCTAAAGAAAATAAACAAATCAATGCATTATTATTTTTAAATAATTCAACAATTTTTTCAGTTGTAGATTCTGAATACCAACTTATTTCTTTATTGTGATCAGAAAATTTTACTGGTACAAAAATTTCCCAGTTTGGAAAATACTTTTTTAATTTAATTCCTATATCTATCCCATTTTTAGTTATTGCAAGAACTGAAACCTTTTCCACAATTAAAAAACTCCTCAATTAAATAAAATACCTTACTACTAGAACTTTCTAGCCAAGATATTTCCATTAAATCAAACAATATCACATCTAAAGGGACTTTTTCTTCAGAGTGTTTTCTCATGTGTTGGTATGTTTCATTGCATATTTTATCAAAAAAACCTTTAACATTATTTTCTATGACAATCTCTGATACATGTCTGGCTGTATTGCCTTTTTATACTCTCAATTATTTTTTCATCTGCATTACATTTTCTAGCTAATTCTGCCAAGAAATTCATATCTACTTTTGATCCTTTAACATGCGTCTGTTTTACTCCTGCAGCCATTTTGGCTAATTTGCCAATAAATCCTACAACATATGCCTTTTTGATATTTTTTCTAGCACACTGCTGTATTGTGTATCCTGAAAAATCTCCCATTTGAATAAAACAATGTTCAGGTAATTCTACAATTTTTTTTTGCAAAATCTTCACTTCTACCACCAGTAGTAAGAACAACAGTATCATTTCCCATTGCAATTGATACATCCAGATTTTGTCTAATTGAAGCTGCATACGATGCAGTTGAAAATGGTATTACAATTCCACTTGTTCCTAAGATAGAAATTCCATTCAGAATACCAATTCTTGGATTGTCTGTTTTAGGACCTAATTCTTTTCCTTTTGGAACCGAAATTATTACTTTAATACCTTTTTTCAATAGATGTTTTTCTAAAACTTCTTTTAGATTCTCTTTAATCATTTTTTTTGGTACTGGATTAATTGCTGCTTTGTTTAATTCAAGACCTAATCCAGGTTTAGTTACTATCCCAACTCCTTCTCCACCATCAATCTCAATTTCATTAAGATTATCTGTTAATGATAATTCTACTATTATTTCTGCACCATGAGTGACGTCTGGATCATCTCCACCATCTTTAATTACAGAACACGTGGAACTATTATTTTCAAATTGGCATAATTGAATTGGAATTTTGATAAAACTCCCTTTGGGTAATTTGACATCGACACTTTCAATCTTCATTTGATTAATTATAGATAATAACCCTGCTTTGGCAGCGGCGGTTGCTGAAGTCCCAGTAGTATACCCTGTCCTTAGTTTTTCTTTTTTTATCTCTTCCACGCTAATCATGCCTATTTTGACGTATTAACTCTTCTTTGATTACTTTTGAATAATGCTTTTTGAGACTAAAAATACATCTTAAAATTTTTCGTGTTATGCTGATATTTCTTTAGAATATATTTAAAATAAAAGGTACAAAGTTTATGGTAAAAGATATGCAAGTTGTTGTAACTGGCGCTAGTGGATTTGTAGCAAAAATGTCAGAAAATATCTCTCTGATAACAATGTAAATTAGTTTCAATTTCAAGAAATGATTTTAAAAAATTTA
>JAAUVF010000149.1 GCA_012030815.1 Nanobdellota archaeon
TAGAGGCAATAATGACCCACGCTAAGACCATCAGGGAGAGACAACGGTGACAGACGACCTACCCGAGGTAGGCAAATACGTAACGTCTATTAGGGATGCACGCGGCATTGTCATTGGCAATGACAACACAATCTACCAGACATTCCTGAGCGCAGGCTATGTCCCACTCGCCCACAGACTCATTTCATTCACCGCCTTTATCGAAGAAAGGGCAAAGAATTTCGTTGGAAGACGCTTTGTGGTTGAACAACTGGATAATTTCATGAAGCATTCACCATCTGGGTATTTTATTATCAAGGGCGAGGCTGGCATTGGCAAGAGCGCCCTGATAGCACATTTAGTGAAGGAGCGAAAATACGTCCACCACTTTGCGGTTGGCACCCAGGGCATTAACCGAGCCGGGCAGTTCCTGGAGAATATTTGCGCTCAACTCATGCCCACTACAAGCTGCGTGAAGCTTCGATAGAACGTGAAACTTTGCGGAAGTTTTTCTGGCTCATCAAATAACGAAATGCCTCCAGTAGTGAATCCGGCAGCACTAGAAAAAAATGCACTTGCAAATACTTCAAAATTTGAGCCTTCGTACGGTATTATGTACAGATATGGAATTGTACCAAAAAGTGTCAGTACCAAAAGACTTGACACGACTAGAATTGATGCTTGATGAAGATTAAGACTGGCTTTTTCTCCATACGAGTTTAGAAAGAATCCTACAACCAACAAAAGAACAGTTGTAAGATAAATTCCCGTGGCGGTTACTGTTTCTCCTAATATTGTTGATAATATCGCAGGAACAATTAGCAGTACTCCTGAAAATTGTAATACAAATCCTAGATTTCCTAAAATTGCCTTTACTGGTGGGCTAAAAGCCTAGGTGCAGTAGCTGTTGCATCTCTGATGACGTTTGCAATTGTTCCTTGATAGATAATTCCGATAACTTCGTTTTTCTTTGTTACAATTGGTAGTTTTCTTATGTCATGATCTCTCATTTTATGCAACGCATCTTGCAGTGATGATTTTTCGTTAATTGTTACTAGTGGCGTAGTCATTATCTCTTTTAAAAAAGTAAACTCCGCATTCACCGAAGAATCGCTGACTTTGTTAATGATGTCCTCATCAGTTACAATTCCGATTGGCATGTTGTTATCATCAATTACCACAATGTCGTCTCTTTCGTGATGTTGAAGTAATCTTGCAGCTTCTCTGGTGTGCGTGTTTTGATTTAGCATCAACACATCCTTGTTCATATAAGCGGTAACTGATTTAGTTAGAACGTATGATATTGATCGCTCCGGGTTTGTCGACATTACGCAGTCTGTATTTTCTGACATTAAATAATTTGGGGTCAGTAATTTTAGATCATTGAAACGATGTCTCTGTTTAGATCGACTTTTTCATAGCGTACAAACGTACAATACAATTGATCCTTTTCTAGGCATATTCAAGTCCCTTGACATGTCTTTGTCTTGTTTTAGATCGAAATCTTGTACTCTTTGTATTCTTTAATGGCATCGCTGAGATTTTTCAATGCAGTTTCATCATCAAAGTCTTTTTCCTTTAAATCATTAAAGCAACTAAGAATATTTTCTTTTAAAACCAATATCATTCTTTTATCATCGCAATGCATGTTGCTTGGTATGTGGGATATCCTGTTTTAATATTTCACTAAATAATTTTCCAGTCAATATGATAATGTGATAATTATTACAACTATGCTGCCTATTAAACCAATTAATGCCAATTTACTGTTTTTTGTCCATCCTTTTTTTACAGACACAATTCCCATTTTTTTTCTCAATTTTGTATGAAATTAAACCTTGGCTAAAATGCTATACTTGTTATTTTTTCCATTAAATCCTGCTATTCAATAAGACGTACTTTTGATGACGGCTTCAATGTTTCACCAAAAGAATATGGGGGCTTTGGTATTACTGGTAATACGGACACATTTTCTCCTATCATTTTTTGAATATCTTTGTCATACACTGATAGAGTCTTACATTTTGGGCAAAACCATCCTCTGCCTTTGATGAAACTACAACACTAATGATGTATGTTAAATTGCATGCAGGACACTTGCCTGGCTCTTTATCGATATATTTTACATATTCAAAGACTATACGCTCAACACTCATAATATTGCATCAAAGTTACTGATTTTTTAAATTATGTGTTCTTTGATTTGCTTTGAAAGTGATCTTACATAGTATTTCTGCATGACTTATTTAAGAAAGGGTTTATCAGGCGTCAATTTGATATTTAATTGACTTTTCTATGAGGGCAATATATCGAAAGGAAACATTCAAAGATCCTGAATCTGAAAATAACTCCTATTCTAATTTTACATTAAAACGTGAAACTGAGTTTTGCTGTGAATCATTTAAAAATTATTGCAAAAAATTTACTGTTTGGAATTATGATCAAGGTAAATTTGCAATTGTAGATCAAATTACATATGATGGACATTCAGTACAATCAATTGATTTTTGTCCATTCTGCGGAGAAAAAATAGAGTATGAAGATGAAAATTCTCCTAAAAAATAAAGAAAAGGAAAGTAAAGTCAATATAATTTTTTAATAAATTAAAATCATTTAGTTTTAGCAATTACTATTTTGATTAGCTAATATCTTTGATTCGGGTTGATTTCCCCATTTTATTTTACCCCACATTCTTTCATGAAAATAATAGATTATTGTTGCCAAAACATTGAAAATTATTGTAATAGCTGATGTTTCATAGATATTTCCTGTTGTTATCCATAGTAAAGTAAACAACAATATCGTTGTTGAACCTCGGTAAACTGCAGTCTTTGCTAGAGTTCTTTTTTGACTATCCACTATTTTGATTGCTAAGTATGATAATCAGGATGATGTTGTATTTACTGCACACACCATCTTTTTAAGACTGATTTAGTGTGATTCACAAGTATGTTTTTGTAATCCGTTCTATCTCAAATAAAATCTATAAAATTCTAATTTGGAACCCTAAGGGTATCATTTTTTGAAATAAGGCTGTCTGCAACATCTTTTTTGAGTTTTTTAAAGAATTTTGAAATCATCTCAATTCCTGCAACTATTCTTGGCGCATTTGTTTTTGCAAACTCTCTCTTTTCAGAGTCTGTTTTTTGGTTTTTGTTTTTGATAGTTTTCATAAACTTTGGCACCATCATAATCCACATATGCAATTCTTGCACTATAGTCTGTTCTTTCTAAAACGAGGCTATCTCCGCCAACTATTGCTGTATGATATGGATGAACAATTAATGCCTCTGATAGTTTCTGAGATGTGTTGATTTTCATTGCTTGTAGTTCTGATGCATAATGATTAAAATCTGCTAAAAGATAAAACGTCGCTTCAGGTTTTGTAACCTTTACTCCTTCGATCTTTGATAATTCATCATACACAAAATCTCCCATGATTTTGTGAATCTCTCGTGTGATTTCAAAATACTCGTTAATTTCATC
>JAAUVF010000150.1 GCA_012030815.1 Nanobdellota archaeon
ATCCATTGTTGTTAATATGAGCAAACAAGATAGGCGAATCTAAAACAAATGCATTAGACAAAATTTCCTGTCCTCCCAAAATAAACTCAGTTGGCGGAGGATCATTTAGAAATCTAGTATGAACACTTGTAAGTCTACCATATTCTCCTGCTAATTTTTGTACTTCAAACATTTCTTTAGCAGTAACTCCATGAGACATGTAGCCAAGAGAAGAACCAATTCCTATTGCTCCTTTTTGAAGACCTTTGTCTAATAATTCAAAAAATTTGTTTGTGCTCTTCTTCATCAGGAATTGTTACTGACCATCCAAATTTCTCAGATTGTGCTGATTCATAACTTTGTGAATCATCTTGTCCCGGTTCATAACTCTTTGAATTAACTTCTGTGACATCCTGTATTGTGACATCATCTAGAATTTGCATACGTGCAAGGACATGACTTACAGTAGTACCATAATTCATTTTTCGATTATTTTCTCGCTCATTGTAAAATTTGTCAATGTCAAGAGCACCTGCTTCCAAGTCCATTCCGGTTGTGATGCCATCTAAAACTCCTAATTTTGTAGCAAAAGGATCAATTCCATGAAAATGGG
The DNA here is from genome assembly GCA_012030815.1 of Nanobdellota archaeon. Next base: position 593 of record JAAUVF010000150.1, read on the forward strand.
TATCTATGAACCCAGGAGACACTACTAGCCCAGAAGCATCAATTGTTTCTTTTCCGGTAATTTTTTCTTCCGTAATGGAAACTATTCGACCATCTTTGATTCCAACATTTCTAATACCATCAAAATTAGTTTCAGGATCCATCACCCTACCATTAAGGATTACAATGTCAAAAGAAGCAAGATTATTTCCAGTACCACATTCACCGATATAGGCCAAATCAACACCAGACGATTCTAACATGCACATATTTCCATAAGTTTTTCCATCAACTCCGCACATGGGACGATAATCTTTTGTGCAAGATTGTGGTTTTGCATCATTTGGAATTATTTTTTCTGCAATTCCATATTTGGCCCAGATTTGTGCAGTGGTATCAGAAACACATGCATAATTATTTGAGTTAATTCGAAAAACTAAAACCAGTTCTTTGCGGCACTGTATCTCTGCATCTTTTTCTTGTAGGGCATCAACAGAATGAATGGTGGTCATTACACCAAAGAAAATAATTAATGAAGTTAGTGTTAAAGCAAGCAGTTTCATGGTTTTAGAATGGACCATGTTAATTTAAAGTATATTTTGAATCTCATTATGAAGTCAATCAGTAGAATTTTGGAGATAGACTCTGTAAACTTTGTTAATGTCTAGAACAATATTCACATTTTCAAGAAAACCGAATTTTCCAACAATTACTTGTTTGTTGGAATCAGTATCAATCTTAATGACAAATTTATCTCCTGATTTGACAGAGGCACTGTTTATTGAATTCGTTACAGTAGCATCAAGACAAATTTTGTAGTTTTGTTCACAATCTGAAGATGGTTGAACATCAGAATGTATTTTTACTCTTCCAAGGTCCCATTGTGCAATTACTGTTGCCTTGTCACCATGAATTGAGATCCACATCACACCGCCTCTAAAGTGCTCACCAGTAACAATGCCTTTTGTTATTGCTGTAGATGGATTATCAGGTTGAGCAAATGCAAAATGACTTGCAAAGATTACAGAAATGAAAAATAATGAAAATAAGAAAACAGTAATTGCTCTGTTCACGATGCTCTGAAACAAATAATGGATATAAAATGCTGATGTTTTATTGCAATTTTTAGACATTTGTGTCTTAATTCATTACTAAAAAAGATTCCATGGGCCCACAGGGATTTGAACCCTGGATTTTCGCCGTGTAAGGGCGACGTCATAACCGATCTGGACCATGAGCCCGAAAACTTACCTTGTTAAAAACCATTTAAACTTTGAGACAAGTAACAATCTAGAAATTTGATCAGTATTTGAGATAGATATGACAGATTTAGATTTTTTTTCCAGTCCAATAGGATTAGGTCATGCAACAAGGGACATCGCTATTGCAAGTAATTTTGAAAATATTACTACTAAATTTATTACAGGTAGTGGAGCTGCAAAAATTCTAAAAAATTTAGATTTTAAAGTTGAAGATGCATATATTCCACCACAGTTTGTTATAGAAAATGGAAAGCTGAAAAATTCAACAAGATGGCTTTGGAATTACTATCAATATTATAAAAAGATGTAAAAAAATTTCTGAGCAAATTATACTAGCAGATAAACCAAGATTAGTTGTGAGTGATGAAGATTTTGCTTCACTTACTGTAGCTCAAGATAAAAAAATACCGACTGTCTTAATTACGGATATTGTACAAACTAATTTTGTAAATGGAATAGCATCGTTTATTGAAAAAAAGATGAACAAATCAATGCAGAAAATTATGAAAAAATGTGATACAGTAATCATTCCAGAAAATGGTCCTGATGAAGGGAATATCAAAAGAGTGGGTCCGATTGTTAGAAAAACTAATTTCTCTAGGGAGGAACTACGGAAAAAATTTGGATTTCATAAAAAAACTATAGTTATCTCAGTAGGAGGAACAGATGCAGGTTTGTATCTAATTGAAAAAACAATAGAATCAGTATCAAAAATAAAAAATGATGTGGATGTGATAGTTGTTTCAGGTCCATCCCTAAGTAAAAAATTTGGAGATACTGTAAGAAATTTAGGCTTTGTAAATAATCTTCATGAGATAATTTTTGCATCAGATACGATAGTTTCCCTTGCAGGTAAATCAACTATTGATGAGACCAGAGCCTATGGAACGCCTGGAATTTTTATTCCAATAAAGGGACATTTTGAACAAGAAGATAACGCAAGAGAAGAAGGGTTTGTTTTTGAGGATATCAACAGATTAGATAAACTAATCTTAGAAAAGCTAGATCAAAAGCGAAGTCCGTTGGAAACAAATGGGGCGATTAACGCATACAATATAATTAAAAACTTGATTTAACAGATAACTGATCCAATCCTTAATAGATAGCAGATTAATTTTGTTAAAGTACCATGAAGAAATTAGTAGTAGCAAAGTTTGGAGGAAGTGCAATCGGTATTGATGGGATTACAATTCCACTAATTATAGACAGAATTAATGATTTAAAGAAAGAGTCTAAGATTATTGCAGTTTTTTCAGCCCCACTTACAATACAAAATGGGAAAAAATGTTCCTTGACAGATGTAATTTTAGAGCAAGGAAGAAATGTAGAAAATGGCACAAAGGCAACTTTAGATGTTGTAAAATCATGTTATACAAAAATTTTAGAATTTGTAAATTCTGAAAATAAGGAAGATTGTCAGGGAATCATAGACTTGTTCTTAAAAAAAGCTGAAAATGCGTTAGATGAAGCTCTTGTAAAAGAGAATTTGCAAATGAAGTACGTTCAAGAGCACTTGCTTTTTCAGGTGAAATTTTGACGTCATATGTAATGAATTATGTTTTAAAAAGTAACGGAGTTAGAACAGAAACTGTAGGGTTTGATCACT
>JAAUVF010000151.1 GCA_012030815.1 Nanobdellota archaeon
AATCAAACGTGGCTATTACCCTAAAGGTGGTGGAGAAATAAGTTTAGAGGTTTTACCATCTAAGATAAAATCTATTACATTATATCAAAGAAAAACAAAAAATGTAAAATTATTTTGTTCATATTCTAGTTTACCATACGAATTAATAAAAAAAATGTAGAAAGTGTAGAAAAGAAATTAACTGAAAAAAAATTTATTGTTCAAACTCAAATAAATGAAGAAAATGCTATTGATTCAGGTGCAACTTTGCTGATTTGTAGTATAGATGATGAATCCATAATAGGAGTAGATTCAGTTTTTGATAAAAAGACAGAACAATTTAATTTAGAGCTTGAAAGTTTTACAGAAAATAATTTGGGTGTTGATGAACGTCTAGCCGATATGCTTGTTTTACCAGCGTGTCTTACAAATGAAATGACTGTTTTTCGAGTTAAAAACATTTCAAAACATTTAGAAACAAATTTGTTTGTGGCTTCAAAAATTACTGGTTGTAAATATGGAGTAGGTAAATTAACTCAAGGGTTTGAAGTTAGGATAGAAGGCATTTCACACGCCAGCATCAAGTAGAGATGCAAAAATAGGATTGCTACAGACAATACTACTGTAATTTCACCAAGAATAATAATTTTTTTTCTTAATTTTTGAATTTGTTGAGGAGACATTTGTTTTGACATTATCTTTTCTTCTACATCTTTTCTAATTACTCTCACATGAATGATATATGTTATAATTAATGCAATGACTAAAATTATTTTTATTATAAGAAAATTTCCGTAGCTTGTAGCCATTAACAAATCAGGTTTACTCAAAAGTAAATGTGAATTGTATAAACCAGTAATTATGAGAATAATTAATGATGGAACAGCAATTTTATTGAATCGTTTACCAACTTTAATCATAATTTGTAATCTTTCTTCAATAGAGCCATACATTGTTTTAAGAAGAGGTGAAAAAACAATTCCAATAAAAAGAGAACCACCCACCCAGATTGCAGCTGCAAGAAGATGAATCCACATAATTATTGCTTGTTCTAATGGAGTCATACTTTTTCATATTTCAAATCAAATATTATGTATTTGGATCTTGACAACGTTTTTTAGTTGAACATGGTGTGATATCATTGAATTGGGATTACAAAGTAAAATGATTGTATATGTTTCAATAGCAGGATTATTTGGATTGATGGGCATGATCATATGGTATGCCAGTCTTGATAATTCACAATTAGAGCAAGTTGAAATTCAATTACATAGTGTAGAAGTAAAAGATGTTAATACAGTTGAAAATTTTGCCAAATTGGAAATTGTTTTTCTTGTAAAAAATCCAAGTGAAAAAACATTCACAGTTCCTATTATTGGGTATAAGTTATATGCAGATGATCAGTTATTGGGTTCTGGTCAATACTCCACTGAAGATATCGCAATGCCAGGTAGAGCAGTATTTTATCCAGGGTCAGAAATTCCTTTGAAAAATACATTTATTCTAAACAAGTCAGACCTTAATTCAGAAACATATCAAGCAATTTTGGATGGTAAAATTAACAGTTTTAGTGCTGAGGGAATTATAACTTCAGAAACGTCTTGGAGTTTAATAGAAAAAGAATTCAAGACTTCAACTTGAGTTAAAAAGTGGGCCGAGTGAGATTCGAACTCACGATCACTGCCATGTCGGGGCAGTATCCTAACCGGCTAGACTACCGGCCCATTGAAGTAAAAGATTAGGTGCAGGCATTATTAACGTTTAACAAAAGAAAGGATTGAATAAAAAGAAGAAAGACGGTTAAGAGTTGACAGAAGAATTTACAGATGAGGAAAAAAAAAGGCCTCTATAAGGCAATTTATTCAAGAAGAGATGTTAGATCTCATTTCACATCAAGAACTATTGAACATGATGTTTTAGCTAGAATTCTAAATGCTGCACACCATGCACCATCTGTTGGTTTTTCTCAGCCATGGAATTTTATTTTGATAAAAGATACTATTACAAAAAAGAAGATCAAAGATTCTTTTGAGAAAGAAAAGAGTCGTTCATCAAAATTAATTGAAGAACCAAAGAGATCAAAATATCTTTCATTTAAACTGGAAGGAATTTTAGAATCTCCTATCAATCTATGCGTTACATATGATCCTTCAAAATTTGGCCCATTTGTAATTGGTAGAACAAGTATTCCAGAAGCTGGTTTGTATAGTGTCTGTTGTGCTATTCAAAATTTATGGCTTGCTGCAAGAACAGAGGGAGTCGGACTTGGTTGGGTAAGCATTCTTTCTAATGATACGCTTAAGGAATCTTTAGAACTTCCAGAACACGTGATTCCAATAGCATATCTATGTCTAGGATATGTTGATGAATTTGCACAAAAACCAGATCTTGAAACTGCAGGATGGCTTCCAAGACTAGATCTAAAAGATGTCGTGTATTATGAAAAATGGCAAGATACTAAGAATACAGAATGGAATCAAATTCAAGAAATGATCAAAACTAATCTTGATTACGCTTAAATAATTACAAATGTTTTTTTGCTGGGCTTGTGGCGCAGAGTCATTTAAGACGCGAAACTTGGATAGCGCAGTAGCCTCCTAAGTTACAGGTCGAGGGATCGAAGCCCTCCAAGCCCGTTTTTTAAAAAATTGTTATTGCAATTTAAATACAGAGTTAAGTGGTCATAATCATGAAAGTTGTAGTTATTTCAGGTAGTCCTAGAAAAAATGCAAATACTCAAGTGTTAATGAAATATGTTTTTGAATACACAAAATCAAAAAATGCAGATGTAAAATTTATCAATCTTTCAGATGGACAAATTGAATGTTATAGAGGACCAGATGAAGAATACAATGAACAAAACAAAAAATGCAGCTAAAGACATTATGGATGCAGATGTTTGGTTAATTGGATCACCAATTTACAATTCATTTTTTAGTTCAGCATTGAAAAATTTGTTTGAATATATCAATTATAAAAAAACTGAAGGTAAAGTTGCAGGGATAATAATTTTAGCAGCAAGTAATATTGGATTTATTGACGTTCAAACACTTATCACGCAATTACTATCATATTTCAGAGTAATTACTAATCCTAAAGCAGTATTTCTTACCACAGAATCAATAGTAGAAAACACTATCTCAAAGGAAGATGATAAGAAGAGATTAAGAGATTTAGTAGATGATACTTTGAAAATAGCCTCTAAATTACGTCAAGATTAGGATAAATGTATACAACTTTGAAAATTTTAACAGTATAATTGCCATCAAAAATTTTCATGGTTTTTCCATTATTGGAATCTAGTACTCGAAATTTATATTCATATGAGCCATCTTCATTTACCGTAGTTTGTGCAAAGTGTACTGCACCAACATTATTCCGGGAATGATTTCGTCGTTATCGAATATTTGAATAATTACTGGATGACCAGCAACATGATTTGAAATTTT
>JAAUVF010000152.1 GCA_012030815.1 Nanobdellota archaeon
TATCACTACAATTTCGACCGGTATACCAAGAGTCTGAATAAATAGTTTCTCACATCGTGAACCGCTATTTTTCTTTGTTATTTTGGAAGACTAAGGATGGCCTTCAGGCTAACGGAATACTACTTTATTTAGTTTAATTGTAATGTTTGTAATTATGAATGTAATTGTAAATTATGTAATGTAGTTAAAATGTCATACTAATTTAAAACTAAAATTTTTGCAGAGTTACCTTCACGGTTTAATGTTATCTGAATTTTTCCTGTTCCTTTTGGACAAAAATCCAAACTGTTAGAAATAAGATTAACTAATACTTGTTCTATTCTGGATTTATCACATAAACATAAAATTCCATCTTCTAATTTTTGAGTCAAAGAAACACCATACAAATCAGCATCAGGTTTTGATCTGATTATAACATTTTTGATAACATCAGAAAGATCATGCACTTGTTTTTCTAGTCGTAATCTTCCAAGTTCAATTGTTTGTGCATCAAGAAGATCTTTAATTAATTTCAACATGGCCTCGGAACTAGATTCAATTATTTTGAGTTTTTCTTTTTGTTTTTGATTTAATGGTCCAAAAGATTGTGTCAATAGTATTTCCACATATGCCTTTATCGGTACAAGTGGAGTTCTCAATTCATGAGTGATCATTGCAAGAAATTCATCTTTTGATTTATCAATTTGTTTTAAATCTTCAAATTGTTTTTCTATTAAATGTTGATCAGATTCAATCTTTTTTTGAGCATTGTATAATTCTGTAATATCTCTAATGGCAGTGTTACTACCAATTATTTTGTCATGTTCATCATAAATACTTGAAACATTTAGCATTGCAGGAAACATACTACCATCTTTACGTTTCAACCAAATTTCTCTGTTTTTTACATACCCCATTTTTTTCCAAGTACTGAATACATCTTGGAGAACTTTAAGGCTATTATCATCAGCATGATCAAATATAGATTTTCCAATGATCTCATCTTTGGTATAGCCTAAAGTTTGGGCATATGCAAGATTACAATCAAGTATCTTACCAGAGATATCGATTGTACGATACATATCAAGAGAACTATCATAAAGCTGTTTGTATTTTAGCTCAGTAGATAAAACTCTATTATTTGCAGTTTTCAACGAGTCTGTCATAGTGTTAAATGATTCAAAAAGAAATGTGATTTCATCATTACCTTTTGGGTTTAGCTTAACATCAAAATTTCCTGTGGAGATAACTTCAAGTGCTCGTTTTAGATTCTTGATTGGCTCAATAGTCTTAGATGAGAGAAAATAGAGGCTCCAATAATAATCAATATAGACAAAGAGATCAAATCAAAAAGAATAATTTGAGTGAAAAAAAGTTTTGAGTTACTTTCATCTTTATTGATTTCAGATACAACAAACCAATTTGTATTTTCTACAGGCGTTATTGAGCCGGTTACACTTTTTCCAACATAGTTAGCATAATCATAAGATAGTTGAGTTTGTTCGTCATTATTATGAGGTTAAAGATTTGTGTAAATTTGTTGGATTCAGGATCTGTGATAAAACCATTTAATTCAGGTCGTTTTATTGTACCGTCATCAAAATCAAAAAACTTTGGTTTTGAGATAAAATAGCCATTAGAATTTACAAGATATACATCCAGACTGTGGTAATCTGATATCATACCGTCCCAATGAGGAATACTAAAGACATTAACTCTTGCACTCAAGACACCATGAATTCCTACTTCACCCATTATAGGATAAGATATCCACATTGTAGGAACGAACAAGTCGTAAAAACCATACTCATTTTTTATGACATCTGGGGATTTTGATATGTCACTAATACCCAGTTTACCTTGCAATGCAGATATGAAATGATCTTGAGTAGAGAGATTTTCTTTAGGCGTTGTACTACCGGTGAAAAAAAGAATTTTACCATTTGAATCACTTACAACATATTCAATCAACCAAGGATTGTTATTCAGATATATGGAAGATTGAGTCTGTAATTCAAAATTAGCACGGTATACTTCATCAGATGAATCTGAATTTAAAAGAACATTTGTTTTAGAAACATGAATCTTATTTGAAGCGATTCCAATTATAGTATTACCTCGTTCTGTTATCCATTTGGATATGAGAGAAGATGTATTTTCAGAGTGTGTTGTTAATGTAAATTCTAAAGAATTTTGTAGAATACCAATTTCTTCAGAATAAAGAAAATAGCTAACTCCAAGAAGAGGAAGTAGTCCAATAACAAGAAATAATGTGGTAATCTTGGCAGAATAATTAGAAAAAGACAAAATCATGTAGCGCTAACCTCAATCCTAGGATTTGCCCAATTTTGATTCCATTTTGAATACAAATTACTAAGAAATGCATCCCACATCTCTTTGGATTTGTATTCAGGATATGGAATAGGGTCTACATGTTCTTCAGTACTAAAAACAATCTTAAACTGGCCATTAGGCAATATTTGACCGACTCTAACAATTTTTGCTAAATGTTGATTATCAGGATCTATACCAACGATACCTTCAGGAGCTGAAAAAGTTAATCCCTTCAAAGACTTTTTAACTTCAGGTAAACTAGTAGTTCCAGCTATATCCACAGCTTTTGCATAAAGATACACGCCGATATATCCAGCTTCCATGGGATCATCGGTTACTCTATCAGAACCATATTTTTTTTTGAAGTTATTTACATATTCAAAATTCTCTATTGAGTTGATACTTTGAAAATAATTCCAAACAGCATAGTCACCAGCCATGATATCACCCCCTAAATATTGAATTTCATCTTCAGCTATACTAAATGAGATCGTAGGAATTATAGATGGCGTAATTCCTTGTTTTCGGAGTTCATTAAAGAATGCAATATTGCTATCGCCATTTATGGTATTAAAAATTACATCAGGTTTTGCCGCAATAATTTTTGTAACTAGAGTTTCAAACTTATCTTCGCCAAGAAGTACATACTCCTCACCGGCTATTTGACCTCCAACCTGTTTTATTTTTGATTTGATTATTTCATTTGCACTTCTAGGAAACACATAATCCAGAACCGACAAGAAAAAAATTTGAGCCGAATGTCACATAGCGCTTGGTTTTTCGATTCATTTGGCAATTTCCTCCAAAAACCAGGGCGGCGCCCTGGACCCCACCGCCGCGTCGCGGCCGACAGCGGCCCTTGTAACGCAGACATCCTTGTCTGCTGTATCCCAGGCCTGCGGTGACCTGTGGTGAGCCTGCCGAACCAGCTCAGTCGAACCGTTTCCGAACCTGCGGGCGGTGGCTTAAACCCCAGCGCCATCAAGCCCAACAAGCCCCAGCCAACTGAAAGCCAGCCCCACGACCCAGGAGCCGTCCCAAACTTATCCTCAGCCCAGCCGAATCGCCTGCGCCACGAAGCCGCCCGTA
>JAAUVF010000018.1 GCA_012030815.1 Nanobdellota archaeon
GTATTCGTCTTAATCTTTGAAATATAGGATTATCAATTATTTTAATTCATGATCATATACCCGAATAAAATCATGTATTGGATCAACTATATCTGAATAATTTTTTTCATAAGCTTATTTTCTGTGAAATTGCTTTTAAAATATTTTCATGAACTTCTTGTTTTGATTTTGACGCATCAATAATTTTCCAATGTTCAGTTTTTGCTACATTTCTATAAATTTTTGATATGTTTTGTAGGAATTCTTCATTTTTTTCAAATTTGTCTCTGTTAGTTTTTTTTCTACGAAATGATTCCATTTGAGTTACATCTAGTAAAATTACAAGATCAGCTTTTGGAAGACCATTATCTAGATTTTTTAGCCATTCACGTTTCATTCCATTGCCAAACCATAAACAAGATTTGATTGATAGTATCGGTTCATTACCAAAATAGAATTTTTTGCTTGTGCTGTTAAAATTTCATTTAATCTTTCCCATCTATTTGCAGCCAAAAGACAATGTATCACTTGAGGTGGGAATTTTCTCTTACCACTAAGGTATTTTGCTATCTCTTTTCCAACAGGAGTCTTATAATCAGGAAAGCTAAATGTTGCAGTTTTGATTTTCTTTTGTTTTAATGCTTTTACCAATAGTGCAGTTTGAGTTTTTTTCCTGCCTGATCTCCACCTTCAATAACAATTATCATAAGTTACAAAATCAGAGAAATTAATTGATTAAAAATCTATCAAGGTTTATAACTAAAAATTAAGCACATATCTCAAAATGGGACTAGTAAAATCTATGGCAAAAGAAATGATTAAAGAAATTGGGAATAAATCTAGAGAGTTTTACGAGTTTGTGTTACCTCCTATAGACATGTATCTGGAAAATGACAAATTAACACTGGTAGTTGATATTCCAGGATTTACAAAAAAAGACATCAAATTATCAATTGATGGAAATATTCTCTCCATTCAAGCTTGTAAAGAAATTTCTGATGAAAAAATAAAAATATGATCTGCAATCAAAGACCAAATGTCATAGATAAAAAAATTAGATTGCCAATTGAACTTAAAGAAGAAGGAGTAAGTTCTGCAAAATATGAAAATGGTATTTTAACAATTACAGTTTTAGTTAAAAAACACGGCGAAGATATACCAATAGAATAATTATCTTCTTCTAAATATTGTAAAAATACTCATTATTATCAGAGAACCAATCATTCCAGTCATTCCTATTGATTCGTTAGTAGTATACAAAACTGCAGAGCCAACAAATATGGCAGAGGACAGAATACTTCCTGAAAGCAAAACATTAGATTTTGGTTTAGTATTTAGTTGAATTGATCTATTTTCATCAATTAATTTTTTAAGCTCTGGTGCAATAGATATTGTAGCATCAATTGATTTTGCAAATCTTTGAAACGAATATTTTAATTCTTCAATGTATGCATCTTTGATTAAATGTTCTTCTTCTAAAATTTCTCTTAGCACTTTAACAAATTTAAAATCAACTTGGTGTGTTTTGTAGATTCCTTCTATGATAGATGCCATTCTCATGTATAATGCCAAATTTTTTGGAAGAACAAATGGAAATTTACTCATTGTTTTGTTTGCAAGTTCCATCAAACTTTGTACTTCCATCTCATCTGGTTTTTTTCCATGCATTGCACGAACAGCTAGTTCTATTCCTTTTTCTATTACTGAACGATTAAAGTCAGGAGTCAACATTCCAAGGTCAGCCATTGCATTGACTGTTCTAGGAGGATCTTTCTCAACTAATGCAAGATAAAGTCGAATCAGTTTTAATCTTGTATCATTGTCTAATCGTCCAACCATTCCATAATCATAAAGAATAAGCTTTCCATCATCAGTTACTGAAATGTTTCCAGGGTGAGGATCTGCATGAAATAGTGAGTGACGTAAAAGCATACGTAAAAAAGACCTTGTGAACATCAATCACCAGTTTATGCCTATCAATTCCCTTCTCATCAAGTGCCTCTATGTTGGTTATTTTGATACCAGGAAGATATTCCATGGTAAGCACATTTTTTGATGAATAATCATCATAAACTAGAGGTATTGCTACATTGTTTTTCTTCATATCTTCTTTGATTTTTTTGAGATTTGATGATTCGATGGTATAATCCATTTCCTCATGAATTGTTTCAATAAATTGAGAGAGCATGGCTCGTGCAGAAAAACGTAAGTTTGGATCTACAAATCTTAGTGCCATTGGAAGAACTTTTTTTAATACTTTAAGATCTTCTTCAACGACTTTTTCAATTCCAGGTCTTTTTACTTTAACAACAATTTCTTGCCCAGATATTCTTCCACGATAAACCTGACCTAAAGATGCACCAGAGAGAGGACTTTGATCTATATGTTCAAATTTTTCGTTGATTAGTCCTATGTCATTTTCAATTATTGGTTTTACCAAATCAAATGGTGCTGAGGGAACACTGTCTTGTAGCTTTGCAAGCTCTTGTAAGTATGGTTGTGGTAAAATATCAGCTCTTGATGAAAGCCATTGTCCTAACTTTATGTAAACAGGTCCTAATGAAATGAAAGTGTTTAGGACTTTACGTGCATTTTTACGGTATTTTTCTAAATCAGTATCCTTACCTTCTGTTTTCACCCACTTTCTTCGATCTTTTCTTAATGCCAAAATTGAAGGAAGTAGTTTGATGAGTACTTGAATTGTTCTAATAGCAGACATAGTTATTCTGAATAATTTTTAATTTTTTAGTTGCAGCATAGCCAAGATATCCTGCAATAATTGATGATGCAATTGTAGCAGATATAGCAGATTTTTTTGATTTGTTGTTAGTTAGAAATAATTTTGCAACTTTTGAACCACCTAATATCGAACATGCAATTCCAATCAAAACTTCTGGAGCATCATAAGCTAAATGACCTAATGGATCTTTTCTAGGATCAATTTTATCAGTATGAACTAAAAATTTATCATCATATTCTCGAATGTGTAAATTACCATATCGAAATTGTTTTTTTGCACCATTTTTCTGTCCAAGAATTGTTTCTTCTGCTCCTTCAAGCATAAATTCCCGTAACTCCTTTGGTACTTCAATTTCATCTATTGTCATAAACGCAAGATCCAATATTCGCTTATAATCTTAGCCATACTAAAAATAAAAAATATCTATGTTTTTTATGCCTACAAAATAATTTATTTTTTGGATTTTGATTCTTTTATTCTATCCTTACCAAATAATACAAAACTTGCAATAAAAGCTATGATCATAGAAATTCCAGTAATGTAAGCATAGTTGAATCCAATTCCAGAATGATTTGTTTCATGATAGTTGGAGATCAAATAAGTAGCAGCCAATAAGACCATACCAACAATCGTCAATTTTTGATGATTTCGCATTAATTTTGGTTTGTTTCTACGTATATGAATTTAGAAATAAAAAAGAGGATTCAAAGAAATGGAGTTGTTATGAATCCAACTATGCTACCTGCTAGAAATAAAAATATCCTATTTGCCATGCCTGTTTCATACCATCTCAACTTAATCATATAACAATAATGCAAATGTCCCAGAATAGGGAATTAGAAGTTGATCGGCTTTAAGGTTGTGAATTCATGGTAGAGAGTTTTTTATTACTTGCTCAAGTTCTATTTATTATCATTAATGACTCGTTTTAGGATTTCAATTTCTTGGTTTAGTTGACTTAAACTAGAATTCTCCGAATTAATCATTTTATCTTCTAATTCAGAAAGCAGTTGTTGATTATATTGATTAATTTTTTCTAGTTCTTTTTTGTAGTTTTGTAATTTTTCGTAAGGGTTGGATTGTTCATTAGTTTGGGTATAATTTTGATTGGTAAGATAACCAAAAAAGATCACAGTAGTACCGATAGTTAAAGCGGCTATCATGACAATAAATGGTAATTTCATTTTAAGCAGCTTTAGTTTTTAATAATTTAAAATTTAATTCTTAGCTTGCTATAATTTTGGATTTTTTACGCCTACGAATAATATAGAATCCTATTGCAGCTGCTGCCACTAATGGAATAATGAATAATGAACTGTAATCAGATTCAATTTTTGGTGGTTCCTTTACAAAAATGGTAGTATCATGTGTGAATAATGTTTCATTTCTTACACTATCTTTGTATCTTACAATTAGGTGTATATCATGCGCTCCATATTTTGGTTCACCATCAAATTCTAATGGAATGTTAAATGGTACAGGTGAATCTATATCAATTTCATCAATAAATTGAGTTTTTATTTTTATATTTGAATTACCTCTTGGTTCAACAGTAACAAAACCAAATACTGCATTTTCATTTCCTTCATTGATTATCTCACCAACAATCATTTGTGTACCAGATAATTCAATCACTCCTACATCATACACATTAATGTCAATTAGTCCTCGAATGTAAAAATCAACAATTTTAGAAATAGTTTGTAGATCACCATGTGCATTATAGTATTGAATAGATAATGGAATACGTAATGTATCTTGTTGAAGGCTTCCAGGTACGTATACTGTAGCAGTAAGTTGTCTTGAGGATTTTGGATTAATATTTCCAACATCCCAATTAGATTCTAAAATCACTACATTTTCTACATTGGTAGTAGATGAAGAAGTTGATGCAAGTTCCGTTTGAGTATTCGTAGCTGTGATATCTACGCTAGATAGTGGTGCGGTTCCGTCATTAGTAATTTCAATTATAACATTATTTGATTTTAAAGACATTAGAAATGGATCTAGTGCTTTAACATTGATTATACTATCTCCTGTAACTTTAAAGTTAAAGTCAGAAAATGATGTTCTTACTCCTGATTCTCTTAATCTAGAATAATCAACTTTAACAGTTCCGGGATATTGTTTAATTTGAATATTTTTATCAAGACTAACATTAAATGTCATATAGAATGTATTTCCCGCTATAGAATTAGAATCACTGTCAGCTACAATTAATGAACTAGGACCATCTGCTGAAGAAAATCCTATAGGAAGTGATAGTTGACCTTTGATTCCAGTAATATCTTGTGTTCCTACATTTGCAAACACAACTGTAAATGGCACATTATCATCACCTGGATCAACTTCAATTTTTTTATCAACTGTACCAAAAAATGCATCTAATAATTTTACATCTCCATAATTTCTTTCAAATGGAGATTGACCAAATCCTCCTGATTTGATTTGAGCAAAAGAATCATCAATAATTAACGGAATAAGCAGTAACATAGTCAATGAAAATAAAATTTTATAATTTATCATACTAAAACCTCCATTTCAGATGAATGATTCTCTTCTGATGCTTTTCCATCTTTAATTGTAATTACACGATCAGATTCTCCAAAATGTTGTGGATCATGTGTAACAATAATGAATGTTTGATTCAGTTCTTTTGCCATTGATTTCATTAAATCAACTATTTTTGTAGATGTCACAGAATCTAGATTGCCAGTTGGCTCGTCAGCTAATACAATTGATGGGTGATTTATCAATCCTCTAGCAATTGCAGCTCTTTGTGCTTGCCCACCTGAGATTTTATTTGCTCTTTTGTTTATTTGATCTTCTAGTCCAACTGCTTTTAATAATTCTCTAGCATTTTTTTCAGCAGAATCAATAGTTCCTGCAATTTCTCTTGGCAGCAATACATTTTCAAGAACAGTTAGATCAGTTAAAAGATTTGAAAATTGAAAAATAAATCCTAATTTTTTATTTCTAAATGATGAGATTTTATTATCAGATAAGGTAGATGTATCTGTTCCATCAATGAAAACTTTGCCACTTGTTGGACGATCTAATAGACCTATCATGTTTAGTAGCGTAGATTTTCCAGAACCAGAACTACCTACAATTAATACAAATTCTCCTTTTCAATTGAAAATGTTACATTATCTAATGCTTTTACAGTATTATCACCTGTTCCGTAAATTTTACTTACATTGTTAAGCTCAAGTACTTTAGACAGTTCTCATAGCCTCCACGGGTAATAGTTTAGTCGCCCTATACGACGGATATAATGAAGCAATTATTGCTAACAAAATGATAATGCAGCAGTTTGGATAATTTTCTCCCAGTTATAGCTTACTTCTAATGGAAGACTGTTATTGAATGACATTTTTGTCTCCTTTGCATAAAATGTATAACCTAATCCTGCTGCTGTACCAACCCCAGCACCAATAGCACCAATTATCATTCCCTGAAAAATAAAAACAATCAAAATATCTTTTCTTGTTGCACCTATTGATCTCATTACCCCTATTTCACGGGTCTTTCCATTAACTAACATCATTTGAATTGTAACTATAGCAAATGCTGATGACATCATTCCAAAATATCCAATCATGTTTATCATTGCAATACCAGATCTAAATCCTGCTAGTTGTTCTTCAGCAGATTCTTCTATTGTCTCTGCAACAAAATCATCGTTTGGAAAAGCAGCTAAAAAGAAATTTTTAACATCTTTTGCTTTAGTAGGATCATTTAGTTTTACCATAATTGAACCTGATTCACCATTTCTATTCATTAAATCACGTAAAGTGTCAATGTGTATAACTACGCTGTAATCAAAGCCTTGACCGCCAGGTGATTTTGCAATGCCGGTGACTACGAATCTTTTGATTTGATCTTGGCCGTATCTATCAACAATTTTTAATTTTAAGCTATCACCTACTTGAGCACCTCCAAGATCTCGTGCAACATTAGAACCTAACACAATAGAATTCCTTGAAAAAACATATTGTCCTTCAGTTACAGTTTCATGTACAGTTGAAGTTTGAATATCTCTAAATGGATCAACTCCTACAATAGGAATTCTTGTTTTTTCATGCAATGTACCAAATTTTGTCATGTTAATTGATGCGCTTGAGGACAACCGGGGAGTAGCTGCTTCCACATATGGAATTCTTTCAAACCAGCTAACTAATGATTGATCAGATTTATCGATGTAATTTTCCTCATCTGTAATTAGAACATCTCCATTTCTATAATTTGAGATGTCTCTAACAATTGCATCAAACAGCCCCTGAAAAATTACAAAATTGACATGAATAACCAAAATTCCAATTGTTACTGCTAAAACAGCTCCAATTAGACTACCTTTTTTATTAAATAGCATTCTTTTCGCTAATCGCATTCGATATTCCATGAATAGATAAAAATAGTCTGATATTTAATGTATTTATCTATAGTGCCAACATTATAGACAATTTTATATTTTATTAGTAATTTACGAATACTAGGAAAAGGATTAAGGTGACAAATTGGACAATTTAGATATCAAAATTCTAAGTAGACTTCTAAATAATTGCAGAGAGTCAGATAGACAGATCGGAAAAGAATTAGGAATTTCAGGCGGGGCAATTAGAGCACGTATTAAAAAAATGCAAAAAAATAAGATAATTGAAGAATTTACCATTAAAGTAGAGCCACCGATTTTAGGATTAGGTGTTTTGTACATTGTGGTATCAGGTCAAAAACATCAAAGATATTTTAGAACAAATAAGATTAGTTGGAGAGCCATTTTTTATTGTACCGTGTGTTGGTGGAATTACAGTTTGTAGTATAGTAGTAAAGGAAGATTTACAACAAAAAATCACACTTGCAAATAAACTAATGAATAATGTTAGAGTATTATCAATTTTTGAAGCAGAGAGTCCAGGATTTAATTCCAATTTAACAAAAACAGATTTAGAAATTTTAGAATATTTAATAAAAGAGCCAAGACAAAAAATTGAAAAATAGCAAAAGAAATGTCATTATCTACAAAAACTGTTACAAGATGTATTGATAAACTACAAAACAATGACGGTATTCAATTTACATTAGTTTACAATCCAACAAAAATTGAAGGTTTTATTCCACATGCCATACTTGCATGGATTGAGGGGGATCTTAAAGAAATATTGCAAAAATGAATGATGTTCTATCTGAATCATTTATGCAAATACCATTTATTGCAAAGAATCAAATTGTATTATTCATGTATAGTCATGACATATTTGAGATGGATAAATTAACGCAGATAGTAAGGAATATGGATGGAGTAAAGTCTGCTGATTTGTTCATACCAAAAGAAATATCTTTTCCAGTAAAATGGTTAGATCATGCAATTAATAATGCTAAAAAATCTCCAACACTTCATATTTCATATCAAACAAATTAAATAACAATTAAACTAGTGATTTAACATGAAGAAGAAAATCTATGAGGGTAAAATTTTGGGTCTTAGTGTTTATGATTTAGTAATTGAGGGTAGAAAAGTAAAACGTGAAATGATAGAGCATAGAGGAGCAGCAGCGATTTTAGCATTTGATGAAAATAACAAAGTAATTCTGGTAAAACAACACAGATATCCTCATGGGTATGTAATTGAGATTCCTGCAGGCACATTAGAAAAAAAAGAAGACCCAAAGAAGTGTGCATTTAGAGAATTTGAAGAAGAAACAGGATACAGTGCTAAAAAAATGACACCATTAGTGACTTACTATCCGTCCATAGGTTACAACACTGAGGTTATTCATTGTTTTGTGGCCTCAGGATTAAAAAAAATTGCTGAACTAAATCTGGATGAAGATGAAATATTATCAGTAGTAAAGATGGATTTAAAGAAAGTAATTTCAATGATAAAAAGCGGTAAAATTCAAGATTCAAAAACTATTTGTGCAGTTTTAACATATGCAAGTAAAAATAAATTAAATTAATTATTTATTGTATATTGGTTTTACAAGATCTACAACATCTGCCCAGGATTTAGTAATGCGTTCAAACATATAGACAAGATCAAGAACATCAATAGGAATTTCTTTTTTATTTGCTATTGAATTTCTTAGTTTAGAAAGATTTTCTTGATATTTTTTATGTGATGCTATAGCTTCAATAGCTAAACGCCTATCAGGTTTAGTAAAAGCATCAATAGATTTTTCTGCAAGAACATTAAAATTTTGAACTACATCAAAAATTTTCTTTAAATGTTCATCAGATAATGATGAATTATATACAAAATTAGCAAGCTCAACTATTGTATCACCTGCATTTTCTAAAAGATTAGCAGCTACTCGATAATCCAAAATATCTATATTTTCTAAATTAAATACATTGGCTAATCTTTTATCAACAAGTGTACTTCTGATTAATCGTACGAGAAGAAAATATTGTCTATTTACTTCAACATCTCTATTTGATAGTGTTTGCAAATTAGATTTATCATGTAAAATTAATCCATTTGATACATCATCATACATTCCAAGTGCAATGGAACTCATTCTTTTTAGAATTTTTTCTGGATTGAGTGTTGTAGCGTCCAAAAGAAATTGCATGTTAATATGCGATGCATCTTCTTCGATAATTTCCATGCCAACTAATCTTCGCATTGAATTTCTGATTTGTTCTCTATCAATGCTAGGTATGGTTGATTTTGAATTAATTTGTATAATGTCATATCCTAAAAGATAAGCTCCAGTAATGTCAGCTACAATATTTTCATCTTTAGGTAATGGGTAGGAAATTACAAGTTCTTTGGCAGGACGCATTTCTTTATTTGCAGAAATAGAGATAGTATCTTGTACAGTTTCAATTTCAATTTGGCTGCCTTTATCTAAATTATTAGCAATGATCCATTCTTTTGGCAATGAAACTAGTATACTGCTACCTATTCTTTGTAGGCGTCGAATGAATTTAGTCAATTTATACTAATATAATTAATTTAAGCCATATTCTTATATTTTGTGTAAAATTTAAACTAGGATCAATGGAGTCGTCAGCATTTTGTCCTGCGCATATTACAGGTTTTTTCAAAGCATATTTAGAAAAAGATCAGAAAGAAAATCCTGAAAATATTGGGTCCATGGGAGCCGGATTTTCAATTAAAGAAGGCGTTACTACACATATCAATATTTTACCTAAAACTAATCAAAATTCGAATTTCAAAATTACTACCATAGGTTACGAATCAGATAAAACAGATGTATCAGAATATGTGTTAAATGAATTTTTAAAGCTTGGAAATTTTGAAGATATGTTTTTTGATATATGCCATGAGATTACTATACCAGTTGGATATGGTTTAGGATCTAGTAGTGCTGTTGCATTATCATTAGCATATGCATTAGATGATGTTCTTAAAACAGAATTAGATCATATTGTTATTGGCCAGATTGCGCATAATGCTGAGATAAACTGTAACACAGGATTAGGAGATGTTCTGGCATCATATCATGGTGGTTTTTGAAATTAGAGTTAA
>JAAUVF010000019.1 GCA_012030815.1 Nanobdellota archaeon
ATCAAAGCAAATCGACATCTTTTTCATGTTTAGATTATTTTTTAAAAGAAAAGCGATGAACTTTTGGTAATTATCAGTATTAGACCAATCAATGTTTTTTCTTTGCTTGTTCCAATCCATACCTCAATAGAGTTTTGATATAGTACTTTATTTCGTAGTTCTTCTAATGCCATCTCTATTTCTCGATTAAAAATCAGCTCGTTGCATTTTAGAGCCACATCTAGGGCAAACGCCACCTTTGTGTTTGTTGTTACAAACAAGGCATACATAACGTACGGTTGTACCGCCAGAGCTATTTCCAAAGAATCCACCGCCGCCGCCTCCAGAATCACCGTATCCTTTCATACGACTCATGTATCGTCTTCTCAAGAGCATTGGAAATGCTATGAAGATTGCCAAAGCAGCACCAAGGCCGTATGGAAATGGCAGAACCATTTGCAATCCAATACTAATACCCAATGAGGCAAATAAGAAGATCAGATATGTCTTATAACTAAACAATTCAACAAAAGTACACTCAAAATACTTATAAAGTTTTGTCAGTGTTTTTTGTTTTTTCATAAACAGATTTGATAAAGTTACAAATCAGACAATTGACAAAGGTACTGAATTGCCATTACTATCCCAAGCAAAAATATCACCGTCTCCATATGGGGATTGAACAATTATGGATACCAACCCAAAGAAATTATGAAGATCAGTTACAGAAGGTTCAGCTGAACCGCTAGGATGAGAGTGAACTATTCCAACATAACTCATATCAAATGGCAAAAAAAGAATGAGGAAAACCTGCAAATGTTGGTCCAGAATAATTAAACGGTGGAATTACCAACCCATCAATTATAATATTTCCTTGTTTTGATTTACCTTTTAAAATAAGAATACCTTCGTTTGGATGTTTCATTTGACAATAAGACAAAATACTATCCAAAACTTTTTTCTCCAATGAAACATGTCTTTCAATTTTTTCTTTTTGAATAACATGCTATGTGATGTCATCGGGATCTAATTAAATTTAGGATGAAATAAATTCGAAACTCTTTTTTGGGCATTATAATCAACACAAAAATGTAAAGTCATGGATGAGACTATTATCGCCAGTAAAATTACCACATTAGATATCCCATATGGCCAACTAAATGCATATTTCAGAATGAAATGTCGTATTTGTAGTCATCAGCGAATTGCACATGATGATCTTGGAAAGTGTGAAGGCGTGATGAATAAACCATGTACCTCTGGCTGTGACAAATTCATGTCAGAGTAAACTATCTAGTAATCACATAAACAGTATTAGAAAACTCTCTAAGTTTTACTTCAATATCGGTTATTAGTTTTGATATGCCAGAGCGCTCTTCATCAAGTTCTGACTGCATTGTTTTGATTTTTAGTTCAGAATCATCTTTATCAGAAGTGACATGTTCAAGTTTTTGCTGAAGTTCAGATAATTCACCTGATTCAAGTTCTTTTATCTGATTTTCAATTTTTTGCCTTTTATCAACAAATTCACTAACTTGTTTGATGTATCCACTCAATGCTTCTTCTGTTTCAGTTATGTATGAAAATGATTTTTCAGTGTCTTTTACAGAGATAGACCCAGTAGAGATTGCCTTTCGTACATTTTCTAAAATAAGTATGATTGAATCTTTGTTTTTTAAAATTAACACACTAAAAGGATCTTCGATTAACTTTGACAAGAGATGTTTTTGATCCTTTTCCATTGATGAAATGTGTTCATATCGACCCAAAGGCCTTGAGATTTTTGTGAATTGTGAGTTTATTTCATCTTTTAAATGGTTTTTTTCACTTGTAAACGAATTCAAAATCTGTTTTGATTCTAAAAATTTTGCATATTTTTCAGAGGACTTTATTTTAGTAACAGAATCTTCTATGGATGTTATTTTTTTATCAAGTGAATTCACATGGTTGTGAAGTTCATCAATTCTATGTTCTTTGTGTTCAATGGATTGTTCTAAATTATTTATTTCTTGTAATGATTCAGAAATTTTAGATGACATTGATTTTGTATTATGATAATTGCTCAACAATTCTTTAATTTCACCATGATTTGAATTCATTTTAAGCAAAATTTCTTTTAATTTTTCAGCATATTTTTTGCAAAGATGTGGATTACTCTAGTTTGACGTCCTAAAACATCACCAATTTTTTTTAACATTTGGTTCAAAACAGTGTTTAGGTTTTCAACGTCATCAAAAGAGGAAATAGTTGGTAGTTTATTTGCGTCTTTTTTTATCATATCAATTACTTGTTGCTTGCCTCTAACTATGATTATTTTGAGGTGTTTGTCGATATCATCAACTTGAAGATCATCTTTTTCAAGTGCGTTTCCAATTGAGACTAGCTCTTTGATTAAAGGGTCTGTGTCATCTCTTAGTGATTTTATATCAGTTAGAATTTGAGATGTTCTTAATTCAAGTAGTTTTTCAACAATTTTTGAGACATCAGAAAGTTGGATTTGTTTTTCTAATGGATTTCTTCAGATTTTTCTTCTTTCTTTTTACCCCATCCAAAGACCATGAGAATAGTGTGATCTATAGGAATTAAAATGTTAAAGAAACAAAATTTAAAACGATATAAAATTACAAATAATCCATGATAAAAGCATAAAAAAATCATTTCATAGTAATTCAGTTAAAAAAAGTATCACAGTAAAAGCATCAAAAGAAAAAGTTTGGAGAAGTATCAGCAATATAGCAGGATTGCCAAGATGGGTAGTAGACGTAAAACAAACCACGTATTTGACTAAAAAAAAGCGAAATGTTGGAGCAGTACGAAAGATCACATTTGGTCAGGGTAAAACAATAGAAGAACACATAGTGGCATGGAAAGAAAAGGAATTCTTTACATATGTTGCAACCGAAGGGTTACCCCTTAGGGCATATGTTGCAACAATTTCAGTAAAGTCAAAAGATAAAAAAAATACTCAGATAACATGGCAATCATATTTTAACAGTAAAAAAATGTCAGCAAAACAATTCAATGAATTTGTTGAATTTTTAGGCGGATTTTATGAAATGTCGTTAAAAAATCTAAAGGTATTATTAGAAAAATAGCACTAGTAAAAAATCAAATCAAAGTGTAAATAGGATATCATAAAAATAACATTATGAGTGACATGCGGTTTATAATTTTGTCAGTTGCCCTAATCTTTGCAGGGTTTTTGGTTCTAGGAGTATTTGGTCATGAATACCAAACGGCAAACATAGAAGCAAACGAATTTGGAGATTGCTATGATTATTCGGGAGCAAATCCAGTACCAGTAAATTGTTCATTTAAGGTATTTGATCAAACGTTATTTTTGCACTTGTTTTAGGATTGATTGCAGCTGGAATCATTTCATTGATCAAAGGAGTAAAAGGCAAATGGGATAATGAAGTAAAACCAGAAGACATGGTCGGCCCTGGTGGGGATAATCCAGATAAAAAACACAAATAAAATAAAACTAGTTTTGTTTTGACATTGACAGTTCCATGAATTCTTCAGGATTGTCTTCTTCTAATCTTTGAAAATACACTTCTTCGTAAGGCATAATCTCAGAATATACTTACAAAAATTATATTTAACTTTGATTTTTAATCTGTGCCTAAATAATTGGACATACCAAGTTGAAATTACATCTCGATGATTCTTTTCATATTATCAAATACCTGTTCAATTTCCACCATACGGCTATCAAATTGCTCATCAGTTAGCTCATCAGGTTTTATCAAAGTAATTATAATTTCAGAGTAGTCACCACTTGAAACAATTCGCATTGGAACATTCCATTGGGAGTCTTGATCAACAAAAACATGATCTAAAATTCCTAGTGAGCGGTTTTCTTTGAATTTCAACTTGGCATTTCCTCTAGGGGTTGAAAAAGACCACCAACCATCAGAAGACATTTTTGCATCTGGCATCATTTTTGGAGGCGCATTTAGTATGGCATCAAAAGCATCACCAGTCTTTTTATTTACAGGGATAGACAGAGTGCGAGATCTAGTCACAAGAAAACTTGCAATTAATGATTAAAAAGCATATAGTATGAATTATTCGTAGTTACGTTTACTGATTAAGAAAGTCTTTGATCTTTTTTAGGTTGGCAACGTGAGATTCATGAAACATGGCCATAGACTCAGACAAGGATTCAGGAAGAACTGTTTTCAGTTTTTGAACAAATTCATCACCATTAGTAATCATATTGTCAATCAATTTTTCGATATCATTTTTTTCATCAGGCATCTAGGTCACCTAAACTTATTTGTCTTTTTTAATCAGTGTGGAGATGGTTCTAATTTTTTCTATCTTTTGAATACTTCTAGAGGCAAGATCTCTAATTTTTTCAAAATTTTCAGCTTCTAATTTTATCATCATATCATGAGTCCCGATGGTTTCAAACACATCCTTAACTTGCTCTATTTCACGTAATTTTTCCATAATTGATTCTTCAGCACCAAGTTCGCAATTAATCAAAACGTATGCAATAGTCACGTACGTTCTACAACGATTAGATATTTCAAAGTTTAGATTTCTCCTTTAAAAATTAGGCATTTTGAGTCAATACAGCGAAACAGCTGTAAATTATATTCATAATTAAAATCGTTTGAACATGGGATTAAAGCAAAAACTCAAGTCTATGATTCAAGATTGTTCTATTTGTAACAAACTAAAATCAAAAAACGAAGAATCAAAGTAAAAACTAGGGATAGCAAAAATACTTTATTTTTAAAAACTAGTTAAAAATTTATTTTTTAAATTTGAAAAATCATCTACCCTACCAATTGACATCCATAAGTTTAGGAATAAGTGAACATGTTTTTATTACGTTAAAAATAATTTAATTGAGCATGAGTGACACACCGCCTCCAAAACAGAGTTTTACTCAAGAATTCATGGGTTTTCTAAAGAACTTTGGAATTATTGGATTAGCAATTGCATTTATCATTGGTGCAGCTGCATCAAAGTTGGTTACAGCTCTAGTTAATGACATTATCAATCCAATTGTAGGATTGGCATTGCCATCAGGAAATCTAAAGGCAATGGAAGCACAAGTAATCAACGAAGCATCAGGTGCAATTTCAGTATTCAAGTATGGAGATTTTATTGCAAACGTTATAGATTTGTAATTATAGCAGTTATAGTATTTATTTGTATAAAGTTCTATCAAGATTCAAACTAGTAGAAGACAAAACCAAAACATCCAAGTAACAATATGACAAACGAACAAGAAAAAATAATAGAATTGTTGGAAAAAATCCTAAATGAACTTGTAGAAATCAAGGCAAACACAAAAGTTACAGCAGACTTTGCCACATTAAGATCAGAGATAATTAACAGAACTAAAGGTCAACAAGTCAATCCATAAAAACAATAAATCGGACTTGGCGATGTATTGTGCACATGACCAAGGCCAATTGTGTTTGGTAAATGTAATTTACAAATTTTGTATTTAATAACGATGGTCGATTTCTACTAGAGAAGTTTTAGAATTATCAAGGAGTAATAATGCCAGCCTTAACTAAAAACTGGATTCCTTGAACAAATGAATTATCATCTATTTTACCATCAGCCCACCAACCAGCATTATTTTTAATCCAAGTTGGGATTTCAGATTTAGTTTCTACATTATTTGACACCTCAGAGGTTAATTCAAAATCAAATTTTTGAAATAATGGACTATCAAAGTTTGTCTGTCCCTTTCCCAATAATACTATCTGCACAGAGTATTTTCCAGCCATGGGCGCATCTAAAATTTGAGTATCCACGCCAGTAGGCAATGCAATTCCCATCAACTGCATGTTTCCACCAGTGTTTGCAGTCTCCTTGCCAGTTGGATCCTTTATGCCGTACCCATATCGTATATCATTTGAGAGATTTCCTGCGGAATCAAAAAATGCAATTGAAAAGAGCAAGCCGTTAGTACTAGAATATCTAGAATCATAAGATGCAATTGCCTTGATTCCATTATCAAAGAATAGTTCTTGTGATTTTACCGATGATTGAGATTCAGGTGTAATTACAACTTGCATGTTTTGAATCATAACTTTTGTAGTTTTTTTAACTCATCATTGTCAATTATAAAATGAAGTATGTTATTGTTTTTGTCAGAATATTTGTCATAGTGTAAAACTTTTGGTGAAACCAAAATACCGTTAACTTTACCGTAAAAGCTATTTACATTTTCAAATGGCAGAAAATTTTTTGGTATTTCAAAATAATTTTTTACAGAATCTACATGAGATATATGATTCCAATCAAATGGCATTTCAAATGTAATAGATTTTGAAGATTGATCAAACTGTAACTTTGTTAATGGTCCTTGAAAATTCTTTGCAGAGATAGTATATTCAGTACCAGATGACTCTATCTGAAACTGTTGTTCATTTGGGATTACAACAATTGTTTCAAATAAAATATCTTGAGTAGTCTGTGTTTTTGGATTTTTTGCCCCAATTATCTCAGTCTTTACAGTGTATTCACCGCTATTAACAAAAACTGGTCCAGAAATTAGAGGAATGCTTGAAGGAGTAGAAGAAAGGGCACCGGGAACAATAGGATCAACGTCACCGTAATATTTTGTGCATTTCCATAGCTCTTCTTGTGTGCAGTTTGCCTTTGGCTGTATTTTTACAACTAGTTCACCATCCTTATCAAAGAACATTTGATTTGCAACTCTTTGGTCGCCATAAAATATTTGAACTCGATAGCTGACGTTTTCAATATTTACATTAGACTGTACATCAAAGAATCGAATTTTTAGATTCACATCAGAGTACTTTTCAGGCGTAAAATCTTCTGGAAATAATGTACTAGTGACAGTTACCTCGCCTGAACCAAAGCTGATTGGCGGTGCTTGCTCTCCACTATGATGCTGTGCATAAGAAAATTGAAAAGTAAAACCAAGTGCCACTATTATGTAAAATAACCATAATTTTGACACCATATCATATAACATATTATTTACAAAATAGGTATAATTTCAACTTTTCAACATAAAAAACTGATACTATACAAGAAAAGGTTAGATAATTGCACGGCAAATACAATTAGTGAATACATCCCCATACTGGAATAAAAAAACATGTTCTGATTGTAAAAGAATTAAATGCCAAACCGGGTGTAATTGTGATTGTCACCAGTTAAGAGACAGACCATACTAAACAAGACTCAACATTCAGAGTTGTAAAAGATTAATGTGTATATTCAAACAAATTTTCAATCAAAGATCCATCAGAATTCATGTGTCTTACATAAATAATTTGATCTGCATGTCCTATCCAAATTTGACTATCATCATCTAGATAGTACACATAGATGTGAATTCCACTGCCAATGTCGTCATGTGGTTCTCCAAATTTTTCAAAAATAGAATCAATGTCTTGTGTATCAAATGATAATTGCGTAAAAGCATCCAAAGTCAAAAGAGAGTCACAGTGGTTTTGTTCAGATATCCATACTCCACCATATTTTTGACATTTTGATTCAGGACTCATAATTTTAGTATCAATGTGTTCAACAAAATTTTCACCATCAGGAGTTCTGCACTGTCTTGGATATGATTCCATTATTGGATTTCCTGCAGATTCACATTCCTCAAAACTGGTAATTGCCAACTCTGCAGTATTGCGTACTTCTTGTAGAACAGTAATCAAATCAGCGATTTGTGGAATCTTGTCTGCAGATTCAAACTCTATTTTTTTTGTTTTGCCATTATATGAAATTTCAATCCACTCTACTGGAGCATCAGCACATCCAGGGCAACCAATTTTATCAGGAAGTGAATTGAATTTTTTAAAGTCAATCAAACCTACCAGTTCATCCCATTGTGCCTGAGAAAATTTAGTAACTTTGGTTTTCTCAGGAAGATCTAGCCATTCATCAGATACAAAATCATGACCAGTTTGAGAATAAACTATGTTTGTAGGAGTTATTGTAAACTCTTTAGCACAGTATCCAATGCAATGTCCAGCATTTGTTCCAGTAGTAATTGTTAATTTAGCAGGACCTTCAACTTCGGCCCATCCTCTTTGAAGCAATTTTATTTTTGTATCAGGCAAAACACATGCAGGACTAGAATTACTAGATTTTATTACAAGCAAAAATCATCTCTACAAACAGTATCATCGACTAAAACACCGGATTTGAACTGTTTTAGTGGAGAGTCTATGGTTGTTTTATTTGTGAAACAACCAATGTTGCCACATAATCTGATGAGATAATGTTTTGTGTGCTAACAGGATATGGTTTTACATCAGATAACATAATAAAAACATCATCAAATGCTTGTGGTTCAACAAGGTCATGTAATCCAAGAGGGATAACATATTTGCCACGACTTTGTCCATCTTTTACTATACTAATTTCTGCAGATACTGTACCTTCCCAGATACATGTTACATCCAAAGGACATCTAGAGTCATCAAGAATGTTGAGTAATTTAATTTGAAAATCAGAATCAACATCTACAGTTTCACTTATCTTAAGATCAAATGCAGATGAATCATCGCTAGCAAAAGCACTAGATTGTATAGTTAAGCACAGTGCAGTGATTACCATTAATGTAATTTTATTTCTTTTTTTAATTTGAAACATTTTTATCATTTTTCATTATTGGTGTAAGATTATAACCTTTGATTAAAATCTAATTTAACAAAAGTTATTTTACAAATGGAATTATACTTCCAGTCTGCTGAATTTTAATGCTGTTAATCTCATCAAGGGAATCAATGTCGTTAATCTTCATACTGCCATCCATTACAGTGTATAGAGAATCATTTATGTAAAATGATCTTGGCTGCATGTACTGACTGCCATAGTTGTTTTGCCATTGATAGTGTACGATTTGCCCTTTCTCTTCAAATCCATCATTATCAACTCCGTACACGTAAAACCCATACCACTGCTTGTCATAGTCATCACTAGCAATCTTGTTTTGCGGTTTTATTTCTGCCATGCTAGTCTTTATTGGAATTGAGATTATTCCCTTGCCCTTGTCAAGTAATAGTGCCTTGTGACTATCTATTGCGTCTGAATACGTTCCAGGGCCGCCAATTAGTATAGTGTCAGTCTCCTTTGGATTGTTAAAATTCGATACATCAAACATTGATATCTTTACTCCTTTTTGTTCAACTCCACCCCACTGGTTTTCTTTAGTGTCTCTACCAATCCAATAATGATGTTTTCATCGTATGGTTGCAAATTAGTTTGAAAATCCAGGAATCTTTAGTTCACCAAGTATCTTTGGAGTATTTGTGGAAGATCAATTACAAAAAATGGATCAACTTGCTTAAATGTTACAAGATATAGTTTGTCACCCATGAATCGTGCTGAGTATATTCGTTCTTCAGGTGCAATCTTTTCTAGCTTGCCTATAATTTTTAGCGAGTCGTCTAACACATAGACGTTATTTGATAGAACAGTTTGGCGTGAGCTGTATGATTCGCTTGTTGTTGCAATTCTAAATAGTCCTGAATTCTCATCCATTGAAAATTGGTTCAGAGGATATCCAGGAACATCGTTATTTGCAACATAGTTTAGATTGCCATCATCAAGTGCAATCTTGTGAATAATTGTTCTTCTTGTGTCATTTTGGAATTTAGAATCATAATCTGCAATTGCATCTTGGATCTTTGAGAATAGTTTGTCTTTGTCATCTTTTGACATTTGATTATAAGTGTCTTGTAAAATCTTTGATACTTGTCTCCACTTTTCTCTAGAGTCAAGTGTTGAATCGTTTTGAACTGATTTTATTTTATCTTGTGTATCTTTTGGTAATAATGGAACTATAACATCAAAGAATCTCTCTTTTTGTAATGAGTCATATTCAACTGGTGCAATGTTTTTTTCATATGTGATGTAGAGGTTTTCTTCAGATACGTAAATTGAATTTGAATACCCCATCATAAAGGTCTCAGAATTTATCAAATCCCCTGAAACATTAACTGCTGTAACTGTATGAAAGTTGTAACCAGGCTCAGGATTTGGAAACCTATACACATCAGGGTATAGTATTGTATCTTCAGTCATTATTGTTGGAACTATAAGATTAGAGTAATCAATTCCACTTGAGGATAAAACATAGACTACATCTCCGATCATTCTAGAGTTGTAATAGTTGCCATCAACCTCATGTGTAGAGACTAGTTTTTGGATTTTCTTTATCAGATACATCAAGAATTGAGATAATTGTCTTAGAGTTGTAAA
>JAAUVF010000020.1 GCA_012030815.1 Nanobdellota archaeon
GAATTAAACTTCAATTTGACGTCCTCCAATTTCTGGTCGTTCACCCTGCTCCCTGCCCCAAAGATTGGATCAAATGTAACTCCACCAACGCCAACCTTTCTTATTGCTTTTATAACTTGCTTTGATACTTCACTTTGTACAACTGCTTCTACTCTCTTCACAATAAAATTACAATTATTACACTTTAAAAATATACTTTAGATTATCACCGATTATTGTTGATATCAAAATTGAATATCATTATTGAAAATCATGTTTAGCTTATATGCAATTCAAATTATAAATTATTACAATGTATTTTCTAATATTTGTTATTATTATTGGTGTATTAGGCTCGTCTTCTCTCATATATGCAGAAGATTATGCAATTAGTATTCCATTTGGAGCATATAATCCAGAACTAAATACTCCTGCAGAAGTGTGGTATGATCCACCTCAAATGTTTGTAACGATTGATGATACAATTACGTGGTATAATGATGATCGGGAAGGTCATACAGTTACTAGTGGAAAAGGATCTGGACGATTTGGTTGGATGAGTGATGATTTTGGAACACCTAATAATTATTTTAACAGTGATAGATTTATGCCAGGAGAATCATGGTCATACAAATTTGAAGAATCTGGTACTTTTTCCTATTATTGCACAATTCATCCTTGGATGGAAGGTGTCATAATTGTTGAAAAAAAATTCCAGATTATCCCCATGATGCAACAGGAAAAAAATTAGAATTCCCACTTTTACAATATACTCCAGATAGAAACATAGAAGTTAATCTTACATGGGATCCACCAATCATAAAGACTCATGAAAAAATACAATTTGTATATCAATTTTATGATCCTCAAACAAATTCTAATCTAGCTAAAATGGAATATACAATCATAATATTCCAAAATGGAAAAGAAATTTTTCGTGATGATGGTATAAACCAAATTGGTGGTGACTATAGAAATTTTATTTTTAGTGATTCTGGTTCAATAATAATTCGTATAGAAGGAATTCAATCATCGTCAATTTTAGCTGAAGAAAGTGTAACTGTATCTGGAACTATCGAGAATAAAGCTCAAAGAGCAGTGGATTTTACTACTATGGTTTATGACAATCCAGAAAAACTAGTCATGAAACTTATCATACAAAACCGGCTCAGAGATTAGAGTTTTATTATGAATTAATGACGCTTATCGTTTTAATTCCAGCTGTTTTATTCATTGGTGCAATATTTTGGCTTAAGAAAAACCTAAACTTCCAAATAGTAAAGCTGGAACTGTTAATATTTAAAATAATAAAAAGAAATTAAAAATGATGACCTAATCTAATCGATTAATTCGGTCCAACCTTTAACGAAGACTGAGTTCTTGTAGAGTGGAACTGGTTGTCCAACGGTGAAGTCCATTGGTCTCATCCAAAAGATTGCCTTTGTTGGGCAAACACCGATACATGCTCCATCGGAGATGCATCTTTCTGGGTAAAAGACAAATGCCTTACCTCTCTTCCAGCCTTCGACTGGTTTTACTCTAAGTACATCTGGTCCTAATGTTGTACAGATTTCTACACATAGTGCGCATCCAATACACATTTGTTCGCTGATGTCTGGAATAATTCCTACTGGCATAACGAAATTTTCTTTGCTTTTGCTCTTAATATAATTTGCCCAAAAAATGTGTTCTATAACGGCGTTTCAAATTTTATAACACCGTTTAAAATTCTGATCGCTTTCAAAAACGATTAATCATTAGAATAATCAATTTTGAATATTTTATCAGTAGATCCAACTTGGTTTAATGATCCAAGCATGATACTCCCACCAATTCTTTTCAGATGATACATGCCAGATTTTTTTGAATCAATAATGTGTCTTCCTCCTGGGGAAAGTATCCATTCGCCATCATCATTTTTCGAGTTATTGCAGTAATTATCACTAAAGAGTCACCTTCTCTTCCAACTGATGAAAGTAGCATTAATGAAGCATTAATGAATCTCCCAGATTCTTTCTCATCAAATATGTTGTAAAATCCATTAAGTGAATCAATTATCACCAAGAATTTTTCATTAGATATTTTTTTTGCAATTTCAGATATGGTTTTTTTTAAATCAGTCTTATTTGGACGATAAATCTCTACATTCTCATTTTTTTTAATCATTTCTGAAACAACATAACCGCTATAAAGTAAATCAAAATCTAAAAAAATTACAGGAAAAGTTACAGAATCTATTAAATCAATCAACATTTTAGCTTTAAGAAAAGGTTCAGAGCATAAAATGATATTTGGATTTTTTGTTGAAAAGTCCTTTTTTATATGAACTAAATCATTATCTAAAATCTGTTGAGGATTTTTATCCAACACCACTTTAGTATATCACAGATATAATAATGAATTTGACTTCAAAAGATATATCAGAAGATTTTCATAATTCTGGGAAAATTTATCTAAATAATGCTTCTGTTTCTTTAATGCCTTTACAAAGCATTGAAGCAATGAAAGATTTCCAAATATCATACAATTCTATGGGACCTGATTCGATAGATTCACAACCATTTATTACTGAAAAATTACAAAATACTAGAAAAATTATTGCAAAAATTATCAACTGTCAACCAGAAGAAGTCATCTTAACTCAAAGTACTACAGATGGAATAAACATAGTAGCTAATGGACTATCATTTGAACAAAATTCAAATATTATCATTAGAGGATTTTCACATGAGCATCATGCAAATTTCTATCCTTGGCTAAGATTACAAAATAAAATTAAAATTAAAAATTTATCTATAGATAAAAACGGTTTTTTTGATCTTGATGAATTGAAAAAACTTCTTGATACTGACACAAAATTAGTAGCCTTTAGTCATGCATTATACAATACAGGTTCAATATTGCCAGTTGAAGAAATCGGAAGTATACTAGAAAGTAATACCTCTTTTTTCATTGATAGTGCACAAACTATTGGTTGTATAGGTAATTTTGATGTTGCAAAGACCAAATGTGATTTTATGTCTTTTAATGGTTCAAAGTGGTTATGTGGACCTATGGGAACTGGTTTATTTTATTGTAACAAAAAATCACATGAATTACTAGAACCCATGACAATTGGAGGTGAATCAGCAATGATATATGATAAAACAAATCTAGCATTCAAGGATATTCCAGATAAATTCCAAACAGGATTTCGTAATTATGTAGGAATTGTAGGTTTAGAATCATCTGCAAATTATCTTCTTAAGTTTGGTATGGAAAATATTCGTAAAAAAAATCTATATCTTTCAAATCTTTTAAGAGAAGAACTATCCAAAATAAAAAGTATTATTCTATATGGACCGGATAATCCTGAAGAAAGAACAAGTATAGTTTCCTTCAATATTGATGGTCATGATCCACAAACAATTGTAGAAAAACTTGAAAAGCAAAATATTGTACTTGCTGTTAGAGAAATTCTAGAACAAAAGATCGTACGAGTATCACCTCATTTTTTCAATACTGAATCTGAAATACTTCGAGTTGTAGATGCAATAAAAAATCTATGATTTTTCCTGTTCTTCTATTACCATCATTGTTAGTGTTGATTGTATTTTACCAATTTTTCTAACTTTATTTGTGATAATTGATCTTAATTTTTCAGCATCTTTAGATGATAATTTTAAGACTATATCGTATACTCCATAAACTCCTTGAACTTCATAATCTACATCTTCGTTAACAATAATACGTTTGATATCTTCTATGATTGACTCATCAGATCCTAGGTCAGAATTCAATAACACATAAGCTGTAGGCACATTGCAGTTTTTCATAAAACACTATTTAACCTTTCATAGATCTCAAAAACTGATTAATCCCCATCATAATTTACTGATGTGAAACCAATAGATCTCACATTAACAATATCCGCATCCATTCCCACTTTTCCTGATTCTCCAAAACCACAATTCATTCATTGGTCTACACTAAAGGAAGATGAATATAATCTTGAATTGTTATTTCTTAGTTCTCATACTGGTACTCATCTTGATGCACCATATCATTTTGTAAAAAATGGAATAAAAATACATGAAATTCCACTTAAAAGACTACTAGGAAATGGTATATTGATAAAATAAAAAAAGGAAAAATCAATCAGTTACCAAAAATGATTTAATTTCTTTTGAAAGAAAAATGGCAATATTCCAAACACTCATCAATATTTTTTTATACAGATTGGCAAAAAAACCTAAATACCAATTATTATTTTATTAATAATCCTGGTCTTTCTGAATCAGCTGCTACATATCTTGTATCAAAAAAGATCAATTTGGTTGGAATTGATTCCCCTAACATAGATCTTGGACAAGATAAAAATTTCAGCGTTCATAAAATATTTGCAAAAAATAATGTTTTAATTGTTGAAAATCTATCCAATTTGAATAGAATACTATCAAAGCAATTTAATTTTGTAATTTTACCATTAAAATTAAAAGATGCTACTGGTTCTCCTGTAAGAGCAATAGCTACTCAATGAACAAAATGAAATCTATTTTTTTATAATTTTTGATAACTTGCCTATTATTGGTATATGATTTCCACAAAACTGGCATTTATTTTCATCATCAAGATTCCATCCTTCAATATCGAAACCATATCTCTTAACCACAATATTGTTACATTTTGAACAGTAAGTATGTTCTAAACGATGACCTGGCACATTTCCAATATATGCATATTCTAATCCAACCTTTTTTGCAATTTCATGATGTTTTTCAAGAGTTTTAACAGGAGTAGATTCAAACTCCATCATTTTATAGTCTGGATGAAAACGTAAAAAATGAATAGGCATCTCTGGACCAAATTGATCATAAACAAATTTACATAATTTTTCTGCATATTCCAAACTGTCTCCAACTTTTGGAACAATCAGATCTGTAATTTCTACATGAATTTTTGTTTTATCACGTATTTCTAACAATGTATCAAAAATGGGTTGAGGATCAGGAACCCCGATAAATTTTTTGTAAAATTGGGTTCTGCGTTACCTTTAAAATCAATTGTAATTGAATCTAAAAATTCTCTCATCATATTTACTGATTCTGGAGTATCATATCCATTTGAGACAAATACATTGTAGAGATTTTTTTGGTGTGCTATTACTCCACAATCTCTAGCAAACTCGATGAATATTGATGGTTCATTGTATGTATACGCAATTCCATCTGCATCATTATCTAATGCTGTTTGTACTACTTGGCTAGGAGTCATATCTACACCCTCGATTTTTCTTCTTTGACTAATATCGAAATTCTGACAATATTTGCAAAGCCAATTACATCCAGTTGTGGCAATTGAAAATACCTTAGATCCTGGATTGTAATGTGTAACTGGTTTTTTTTCTATCGGATCTACATGTCCTGCTATTACTTTACCATAAACAAACAAGTCTAATTTTCCATTTTCATTACCTCGAATTCCACATAATCCAATTTGACCATCGGCCATCTCACAATATCTTGCACAAGCAGTACATCGAACTTTCTTGTTAGGTAATTTTTCATAAAGAATTGCCTCTTTATTCATTCCAATTAACATGGATGATTTTCACATATAAGGTGCATCTCTTTTTCGCAATCCTAAAAATATAGAAAATATTACAATACTTATGAGCAAACCTGGAAACATTTGGAGAAAAGTTCATGGTAAAATTACTAAAAAACCAACTAATTTCTCATGGTTAATTGAAGATAAACTTGCAGGTTCAGGAATGCCAACAAGTTTTGATGAGCTAGATTGGATTCTAAAACAAGGTGTTACATCAATTGTAACTATGACTGAAAATGCATTACCTGAAGAATGGGTAAATGATATTGGTTACTTGCATGTTCCAACTCCAGATTTTACAGCTCCTGACATGGATAAAATAGATACCGCAGTTGATTTTATCCATAAAAAAATTTCAAAGGATCAAGCTGTAATGGTTCACTGCGCAGCTGGAATGGGAAGAGCTGGGACTATACTAGCTTGCTATTTGGTAAAATATCAAAACTATTCTGCAAAAAATGCAATTACAAAAATTCGAACCGCAAGGCCAGGATCAATTCAATCTGAGGTGCAAGAATTGGCTATTGCTTTTTATGAAAAACATGTAAAAAGTAAATAGATCACATAAATTGTGATATTAACTTTCCATCTACAATCTTAATCTTTAATATTTTATTTTCTTGAAATACTAGTGTTATTCCACCATCTGAATCAGGATCTTCTACTTTTACCAATTCAATCATTTTAATTTGTTCAAACTTACTCATACATTTTCACCTATTCTGGAATTGATACAGCATCTATTTTTCCGTCCACGACTTTAATGAACAAAAATCTGTTATCTTTAAAGATAAACGTGATGCCTCCTTCTTTGTCCGGTTCTTCAACTTCAAGTATTGGCTGTCCTAACAGACCATCGTATTTTGCCATAATAATTGACTCAAAAAGTTCCTTATATCCCTAATTGATTGTAATCTCAATTTCCTTTGAATTGCTTTTAACATTTCCAGGCTCTGTATAGTCATGTTTTTGCCAAGACGCAAAAACTTCAGCAGCGATCTTATGCTTGCCTTTTCCTAACTCAGATGCCTTGATTACAATTTTTTCATTAAAATCAAACAATTCCTGCCTTACCTCCTCTTCTGATAATCTAATAAATGGCTCAAAGTTTTTAGCTACTTGAACCCAAATCCTTCTATCTTTATGGGGATTTACTAATTTTGGATTACGTGTCCAAAATATTGCTGCTTTTCTATAGGTGTCAATAGTTTTCCCTACCTCCTTTTTCCTAAATCCCCCAGAAGTAAGTTTTATGCCGTATTTCATCTTAATGATACGTCATTACTGTTGTAAGCTTTAGTCCAATTTGCCTCATTAAAGGCATCTCTTAGCCCTCCTTCAACTTTAAAACTGACATTTACTTCTATACTGTCGTTTATCGTGTATTCGTCCTTGGTTTTTACTATTCCAATATCTGAAATCTTACTTTCTGTCATTATGTCCGCTCATAATGATTTATATCCACAATAAGTGCTTTTTCCGAATACATGAATGCTCAAGTAATCAGTTCAGAACCTAAGGAAATTAGCCTTTCTATTACGGAAACTGATATAGGAATTCTATACATAATCCAACATGAGCTTTTAAAGGAATCAAATATTGATTTTGCAGGCGTTATTGTGAAACATCCCCTTACTAATGAGTGCTGGATGAGAATAAATTCAAACACAAAACCTATGCAAGAAATCAAAAAAGCAACAGATTCTGCAATAAAAATGGCTAATGAATTTAAACAATTATTTAATTCTAAAATTAAGGTAAATTAGATGAAATTTTGCCCCAATTGTGAGGTCAAATTAAAAAAAGGTGATTCTGGTCTCCAATGTCCAAAATGTGATTATGTTGAAAGAAATGAACAAACACAAACAAAAACTGTAGTCGAAGAACAAGAATCCCAATTTAACGTATTATCTGAAAATGAAGCAACAGAGACATTACCTACAATAAAAATCGAATGTGAAAAATGTGGTAATGATGAAGCAGTTTGGTGGATGTTACAAACCAGAAGTGCAGATGAACCTACAACTCAATTTTATCGATGTTCAAAATGTAGATACACTTGGCGTAATTACGCATAACGTTTAACTGGAACATAAAACACAAAAGATTTAGTTTGACTTTCGAGGCAAAAACAAGTGGTTCAGATGATCTAAAAGCAATCATCTCAGCAATATCAACACTTGTTGAAGAAGCTACTTTTGTTGCAACTGCAGAAGGAATTACTTTTCGAGGTATGGATCCTTCTCATGTAGCTTTAATTGATATATCTTGGCCAAACTCAGCATTTGAAAAATATGAATGTGATAGTGATATAAAATTTGGAGTTAGAATAGATGAATTTTCTAAACTAATTAAACGAGCAGATAAAAAAGATAGTATTGAAATTAGTATTTCTGAACAAAACATGTTACTTGTAACAGTTGGTAAAAATAAAAAATACAAAATGCGTTTAATTGAAAGTTCTGCAACTGATACACCATTACCAAAAATTCCATATGATTCTAAAATTACTTTATCGTCTTCTAGATTTGATAAGATTTTGGGTGATGTCCAAGTGGTATCTGATTATTTGACTATTCACACCTCTGATTCTAAAGCTGATTTTTCTGGAAAAGGTGATTCAGGCGAAGTTGTAATAGATCTTGAAAAAGATACAGATGAAATTGGTGAAATCACTTCAAAAGAGGATAGTATTGGCACCTACAGCCTCGAATATCTTAATCCTGTAGTTAAGGCAGTAGGTACAACTGCAGGTCAGATTACATGTGAATTTTCAAGTGCAAAACCTCTAAGAATTGAATTCAAAGTAGCAAACATAGGCAGAATCCACTTTTATCTGGCTCCACGAGTAGAAAGTTAAAGCATTTAAAGATTAACTGATTCAGGTACTTTGAATTGAGACTTGTCATAAAATACGGTGGAACATCAATTTCATCTGCAAAAGATATCCAAAATGTAGCTAACTATGTTAATTCACTATCAAAACATAACGAGATAGTAGTAGTATGTTCTGCCACTAGTGGTACCACTGATGATCTAATCGAAATATCTCAATCAATAAAAAATGAAAACAAAGACAAAGCTCTACAACTAGCATCAAAAATCATCAATAGACATAAACAACTTGCAAAACAATCAATAAAAAAGTCAACCGTCAGAAAAAAATTATTAGAAAAATTAGATCTAGATTTTAGAGAACTTGTTGCATTAATTGAAGGAATGGTGTTGTTAGGAGAAGTTACCACTAGATCCATGGATTATTTGATCTCGTTTGGAGAACGTCTTTCAATAAAATTAATTTCTTTTGCAATTAATGATTTTGGTAAAAAATCAATTTCTCTAACAGGTAAAGAAGCTGGAATTGTCACAGATTCCAATTTTGGAGAATCTGTACCTTTAATGGATACTACAAGACTCCGAGTTTCTAAAACCATTGATCAACAGTTTAGCAAGAAAATAATTCCAGTAGTAGGGGGTTTTACAGGAGCAGATCAACATGGACATGTAACTACATTTGGTAGAGGAGGTTCAGATTATACAGCTACAATTATTGGCACTTGCATAAAAGCTGATGAAATTTGGTTAATGAGTGACATAGATGGATTAATGACAGCTGATCCAAAAATTGTGAAAAACGCAAAATTACTCAAAGAAGTTTCTTATATTGAAGCAATTGAGATGGCATTATTTGGAGCTAAACAAATTCATCCGCGTACATTTGAACCGTTATTGACAAAAAAAATTCCAATGAAGATCAGAAACTCCTTTAATGTAAAAAATGAAGGCACACTTGTAACCGACTCTCCATCCATCAACACAAAAAATACTGTAAAATGTGTTAGTAGTATTCGTAATAATGGACTAATCGATATACGTGGAGGTAGTATGATTGGTACTCCTGGAACAGCTGCAAAAATCTTTGCTACACTTGCTAAAGCTGGCATAAATGTAATGATGATATCTCAAAATCCATCAGAATCCAGTATTACTATTGTAGTAAAAACACTGATTTAGATAAAGCTGTTAATGCATTAGAAATGGAACTTTTAGGAAAAATAATTAAGAAATTAGAAGTAACTACTGATGTTGCAATTATTGCGTTAATTGGTTTAGGTATGCGAGGTACAATAGGTGTTGCATCTAAAGTATTTGGCGCAATCCAAAAAACAAAGTTAATGTTGCAATGATTACTCAAGGTTCGTCGGAACTAAATCTTGCATTTGTTGTCAAAAATTCTGATTCTAATGTAGCAGTTCAGGCTTTACATGATGCATTTGAACTTGATAAAATTAACTAGAAATAAAATCATTTAAGGGGAATAACTTCAAAGAATTTCATTGAATAGATTTGCAATACTCTTAATTGTGGGTATTTTCATTACAGGCGTTCTTACAATTTCCTTTATTTCTAATAGCTATGTTGATGCAAACTCTACAAAAAAAATTAATTTTACTAAAACTCTAACTTCATCACAAGATCCAGGTCAAGGACATGGGAATCATCAACTATCATTAATTTTATCACCAAATGTGGGTACTCTTTATGATGGTTCAATGACATTCACATCAAATGAACCTGTAGACGTTGTTGTTTACATGAAATTACTAGCGATGACGTAA
>JAAUVF010000153.1 GCA_012030815.1 Nanobdellota archaeon
GAAAGCTGCAAGAAAACCAGTAAAGAAAGCTGCAAGAAAACCAGTAAAGAAAGCTGCAAGAAAGAACAAATCTAAAAAGAAAATAACCCAATAAAGCACATTTTAAAACTAGTGAGTCATACAACAATACGAATTGCTACCAAGAATTGATTCCATCAAACAAATGAGACTAAAAATAGGAATTACACAAAAACAGTTGGCTACATTAGTCGGAGTAAGCACTTCTATGATAAATCAAATAGAATCAGGCAGAAGTCAGCCAAGTTATGACACTGCAAAAAAAAATTTTTGATAGTCTTGCAAATTTAGAGGGTAAATCATCATCTCATAAAGCAGGAGATTTCTGCAGTAAAGATGTAGTAAAATTAAAACCGAGTAACACATTACATGATGCAATTAAAAAAATGCATGAATCATCAATCAGTCAGATACCAGTATTCAATGGAACAGAACTTGTTGGAGTAATATCAGAAGATGGAATTGTCAAACATCTAGCTGATGTCGGAGAATCTGAATTAAAAAATGCAAAACTAGCAGATACCATGGAGCCAGTGCCACCTATTGTAGATTACGACACACCAGCGAACATTCTAGTACCGCTAATCAGATATTCAAAATGCATTCTAGTATCAAAAAAATCAAAGATAATTGGCATTATTACAGCGTCAGATACACTAAAGATGATGGAGTAAATCCAAAAGTCAGAACCGAGGCTAAAAAATCACTATTAAAAGAATTAGTATCTATCATTAGTATAATTTCTCAGCAGACTAGATATTCTAAAAAAATGTCTTAAGACCAATGCTTAGAAAAACACTGTTCGTAATGCTTTTGAGCATAATGATTACAGTCTCGATTTCATCGAGTCAATCATATGCACAGACAGACACAAAGTTCACAAAAAGCGAAGGAAATGACTTGGAGAACAACCAAATAACAAAAAACATCCTAAAAAATATTGAAATTGCAAGAAAGCAGTTTGCAGTCATAAAAGAAAAAGAAAAGAAAGAAGATGAGTATCAAAAACACATCATTGAACAAAGACAAGCTGCACAAGCTAGCTTAGATAAGGAATTGGCAAGGATGAATGAAACATATGAAGAATTCACACCAAGAAATGCTTTTGCAAAATATGTATCAGGATTCAATGCAACACATCAAGGAATCTATTGGGATCAATTTGATTATCTCAATGCAAAAATAATACTTGCGAAGGATGCCAGAGACATGGTTCTTGAAAATGGTGGTACATATTTTGATGCAATGAAGGAATATTCCAGATATGCAAAGATGACTAAAGTTGAGATGCTTAATGTTATCAAAGATTTGAACATTAAACATAATTTTACAGACAAAAGACACAGTCATATTTTGACGCAAATGGGAAACTTCCAAGAGTAGAAAATGATCTAAATGCACCATGCTATAATTGTGAAGCAAGCATCACAAAAGTAAAGATCACAAATACCAAAACATCTCCAATAATTGCAGAAAAAATAAAACCAATTTCACAATCAGAAGAGATTGTAAATTTGAAAAGTAAGTTATCTGCAATTCAAAAAGACTTTGTAAATTCAAAAAACATCATTGAACAAAAAAAGATGGTACACGACATGAATAACATCTTAAAACAAATTCAAGAATCAGATGATTCTTGAAAAAATTATTTTTATTTTATTTATAATTATCTAATAAAAATTAACTCGGATGAGAGCATAATTCAGCAAGAACACCATTAAGCGATTTTGGATGAATAAATGTTACCTTGGTTCCAGCGGAACCAGGTCGAATTTTTCCTAGAAATTGAATTCCACATCCTTCCATCCGTGAAACCTCACCTTCAATGTTATCTGTTTCTAGAGCCATATGATGAAGACCTGGTCCTTTTTTATCAAGGAATTTTTTAATTGGACTATTATCATTGTTGGTTGCATTAATTCAATTCGTCCATTTTCTAGATGAATTATTGCAACTTTAACACCTTCAGTTTCAACAGTTTCAAATTCAACTTCATGAACTCCTAATGCTTCTTTGTAAATTTTGGCAGATTCTTCGACATTGTTTACTGCAATCGCAATATGATCTATTTTCATCTAACATATAACAAAAATTCAGAGTATTTAGTTTTACGTTAATTTAAAACAAAAATAAGATCTATCAAGTAAAGATCCATTTTCGTCTTTTAAACCAAATCAACATAAAAAGAACAACAACTACCATACCCGCAATCATAACAAAATAGCTACCAGACCATTTTAGTTCAGGAATGTATTCAAAATTTGTTCCATAGATACTTGCAATGAAAGTGATCGGGATAAAAATACTGGCAATAACAGTCAAAGTTTTCATGACTTCATTCATCTTATTGCTCACACTAGAAAGATAAGTATCCAAAAGACTTCCTACTACATCTCTCAATCCCTCAGTAGTATCAATAACCTGAACAACGTGATTGTAGACATCACGTAAGTATGTTTTAGTTTCATCATAAATAAGAGGGGTTGAACTACGTTGAAGATTGTCTAAAACCTCCCTAGAGGGCCATACAGACTTTCGCAATAAAATCATCTGACGTTTAAGAAATTGTAAAGTATGTAAAGTGTCAGTACTAGGATTTGTCATAAGTTCATCTTCCAAATTTTCAGAGATGTCACTTATTTTCTCTAAGACTAGAAAATAGCTGTCTATAATTGCATCAAGTAAAACATAACCCAGATAATCAGTTTGTAGTGTTCTAATTCTACCAATATTTTCTCTTAGTCTTTTACGAATTTGATCAAAAAAATCAGCCTCAATTTCTTGAAATGTTAATAGATGATGCTTAGATATTATAAAGGAGATTTGCTCCAGTTCTATTTTTCCACTTTGTTCATTAAAGTGTGGCATTTTTAGCATCAAAAAAAATATAATTCTCATAAATATCAATTGAGGGTCTTAATTCAGTATTCATAATATTTGATTGATGTAAAGAATGTACACCAAATGCATTACCAAATTTTTCTATTGTTTTTGGATCGTGAATTCCAATTATGTTTATCCAAGTTACATTTAATTTATTTTTAGATTCTAAACATTCTTCAATGGTAGCATCTTTAATCTCTGCGATATTTTTTCATCATATTCAATTAAATCAATTCGAATATTTTCTACCTTTTTTTCTCCAATGTGAATTAATGCACCAGGACGAAAACCAATAGTATCAGTCATAGTAATTCGACTTGATTTTTCTTTGTTAGAAATTTAGAAAGGTGAGTAAAATTATTTACTCGAAAATCACTTGTAATTTTTGATACTTTAGAAGTTTTAGCAGTTACGCCAACTATTATGAATCCAGTTAAGAGTGAAAATAAAATACTAAAATAAAATTGGCA
>JAAUVF010000154.1 GCA_012030815.1 Nanobdellota archaeon
AATAACGTTCCAAATGATTCAATGTTTGTTTTAACTTTCCCACAAAGAGGAATGTTAATTCCTGAACATTATGCAAAATGGAAGCAGCCCTTAAAAAAGGAGATAAAAAAGAAATTCAAAATACTGCAAATGAAATTAGATTACAATTAAATCCACATCCGGCAGGTCAAATGGAACTAAATGTTCCTACACTAATGATGGAACCAAACTTTACGGAATGCAACACAAATACAAAGAGACTTGCCTGTTCTTTCCAAGTCAGAGTCAGACATGTCATGCATATTGTAGTTTTTGTTTCAGATGGCCACAATTTGTTGGAATGGATGAGCTCAAGTTTGCAATGAGAGAAGGAGAGCAGCTAGTACAGTATCTAAAAGAGCATCCAGAAATTTCAGATGTTTTGTTTACTGGAGGAGATCCAATGATAATGAAGGCAAAAATATTTTCAACATATATCAACCCATTACTTGAAGCAAATCTTCCAAATCTTAGAACAATCAGAATAGGAACTAAAGCACTATCATATTGGCCATACAAATTTCTTACAGAAGATGATGCAGATGAGATGCTAGACATTTTCAAACGAGTTGTAGATAAGGGAATTCACCTAGCACTGATGGGACATTTTAATCACTTGACAGAATTAAAAACAGATGCAGTAAAAGAAGCAATCAAAAAAGTACGAGCGACAGGTGCACAAATTAGAACACAGTCACCAATACTCCGTCACATCAATGATGATTCAGAAATGTGGACTCAAATGTGGAAAGAGCAAGTACAACTTGGATGTATTCCATACTACATGTTTGTTGTAAGAGATACTGGTGCACAACATTATTTTGGAATACCACTAATTGAGGCTCAAAAAATATTTCGAGACGCCTACAAAAAGTAACAGGACTTGCAAGAACAGTAAGAGGACCAAGTATGTCTGCAACCCCAGGAAAAGTTCAGATTCTTGGAATTGCAGAGCATGGAGGAGAAAAACTAATGGTATTGAGATTCTTACAAGGAAGAAATCCAGATTGGGTACAGATTCCATTTCTAGCAAAATACGATGAAAAAGCTATTTGGCTTGATGATCTAAAGCCTGCAACAGGTGACAAGTTCTTCTTTGAAGACGAATTAAATGAAAGAATGAAAGTAATTAAAAACGAGGACTATCCAGAATCTTAAACATGTATTTACAAACAAGCTCAAAGATTATCACTAGATCATTTAGTAATGCAATACGGTAAAAA
This sequence comes from Nanobdellota archaeon, assembly GCA_012030815.1. The sequence continues at coordinate 1,242 of JAAUVF010000154.1, forward strand.
AAAGTAAAATGATGAATTCAAAACAGGTTATAGAAAAAATTAAATCAGAAAATATTTCGTTTATTGATTTTTGGTTTGTAGATATTTTTGGAGAGTTACATTGTATGGGAATGCCAAGTTATTCTTTGTCTGAAGAGGATTTTGATGATGGGCTTGAAAAACTTGATGCAAGTTCTATTGTAGGTTTCAAGTTGGTAAATAAATCAGATATGATAATGAAACCAGATCCTTCCACTTTTCGTATTTTACCACCAGATTATGATCCTAACAGAAAAAATGCAAGAATATTTTGTGACCTTTATGAAGGAAACAAAGCAGAAGAGACTAGATTCAACAGAGATTCTCGCGGAATAGTATCCAAAGCAAAAGACAAGCTAAAAGAATTTGGACTAACACATTCAATGTGGGGACCAGAGATTGAATTTTTCGTTTTTGATGCAATCAACATTTATCCTTCACCCTATGGTGCAACTCACGCATATGGTGGTTCTGGATACTCTATTGAATCAAAAGAATCACCATGGGCAAAAGGAAATGCAAGTACTGCAATAGACCTCAAAGAGGGATACTATCCATCGCAACCTAAAGATACACTTGGGAGCCTCAGAAAAGACATTTGTGATGATCTGTATCGTTATTTTGGCATTGAAGTAGAAGCTGAGCATCACGAAGTTGCAACATCAGGCCAAAGTGAAATTAATTTCAAATACGGAGAAATGACTGAAATTGCAGATGCAGTAATTACAATAAAAAATGTAGTCAAAGTTAAAGCAAAAAAAAGAAATAAAGTTGCAACTTTTATGTCAAAGCCTATTTTTGGCGATAATGCATCTGCAATGCATACACATCAAAGTATTTGGAATAACAATACAAACAGAATGTACGATGAAAATGACAAAGTTGCTCAACTTTCACAAGAAGGTCGCTACTATATTGGAGGATTATTAGATCACGCATCGGCATTATGTGCAATTACAAATCCCACTACAAACTCTTACAAAAGATTGGTACCAAATTTTGAGGCACCTGTGAATGTATGTTGGGGATTAGGAAATCGTTCTGCTGCAATTCGTGTACCAATGTATCTAAAAAATAGAGAGAAGAGTAAAAGAATAGAATACAGAGTACCAGATCCTACTGCAAACATCTACTTACTTGAAGCAGCATTGTTACTTGCAGGGCTAGATGGAATTAAAAATAAAAAAGATCCAGGCGATTCAGTAGAAGAAAATGTGTACAAGCTTAGTGTTGAAAAGAAAAGAGAACTAAACATTGGTTCATTGCCCACGTCATTGAATGGAGCATTAGATGCATTTCAAAGCGACATGAAGTTTCTTGAAGATGTATTTACAAAGGACTTTTTGGATGCATATACAGAATTAAAATACAAAGAGTATAACTCATTTGCACAAACCCCAACTGCCTGGGAAGTTTCAATGTATACAGATGCATAATCAAACAATATCAGAAAATACATGAAAAGATTATGTTTATTTTAAAAATATAATTTTGTAAATATTATTTTCTGCCATTACTTAGTCTGTTAGTATGACTAGAATCAGTATCTACTGCCTCGCGAATTCTTTTTTCTAAAGCAACTATATGAGAATCTCTGCATCCTTGAGAGCAAAACTTAGTCTTGTCACCTTCAAAAGATCGACCGCAATGAATGCATATAATTTTCATATGTTGCAGATATTATGACTTGACTAATTAAAAGCATCTTGAAATTCGATAAGTGTACCAAGATAATTAGAACTAGGCAATAGTCTTTAAGATAAATTTAGGAAAAAATAGTTTAGAAAAGAATTGGAAAAATACTTTTAACTTTTGGTCAAAAATCATTCCTAATGAATACAACGCTAAAAGATCATAGCCTTTTTGGCTATCTTGCCACTCTTCACTGCAGGGTTAGCGCAAAGCTACGACATGAGTGCCTTTGCCGATAAATCCAAAGGAACACCTACAAGATCGTATGGTTCTGCAAATGCAGGAATAGTGTGTGGAGATAGATTGTGTTCTGAAGTACCAGCTACAAAGCCAGTACAAGAAAAACAGACAAACAAGATGAAGAACAAGCATATGATGGAGAAAAATCTGA
>JAAUVF010000155.1 GCA_012030815.1 Nanobdellota archaeon
CTGTTTTAATATTTTCAATTACTTTTTCAGGATGAAAAGTTACTTCAAACTCAGATCCTTGAATTTTTCCATAAATGTGAATTTTTGTAGTTCCAGACTCTTGTGGTGTATAGTTACCGTAATACGTACCAGGGAATTTAGGATCTTCAGTTAATGTCAAAAACGATTTTTTACCATTTCCAATTACAATATCTACCTCTAGATCATTTGCAATACCTGTAATATCATTCTCTCTAGGTGGAAAAGATGATTGAAGTGGTATTATGTCATCTCTTTGTTTATCAAAATCACTTGCTATGCTAATTTCAATTTCTACTGCGTTTGGCTCATTTGCAATTGGTGGTTCTTTTTTCCAACCCACATCCATCTTGTAATCTCCAATTATCAGGGCTTTGTGAGCAGATGCACTTGCAATTGATCCTGTTGCTAAAACAAACACTAGTAGAAATACCAAAAACTTGTTCTTCATAACTTATAATTCGTATTTGTTTAATTAATAATTTTGGTATAAACATAGAAACAATCAAGAAAACACAAATTTCTTAAAATCATACTAGGATAATTTTTCGTTTAACAAGATTTTCAATAATATTTAGATAATCATCATCTGAAATCTTGTTTTCAGACCACCATAATGATGCAGTTTTAACCCATGAAGGGATCTTCCAATTTGATTGAACAGTTATTTCTTTTAAGGGGACAGAAACAATTCCTTTTTCAAACAAAAATTCTATCCCTTCCAGAAATTCTAAATCAGAGATTTGATCAGTTGACCACCAATTTGCATTTGTTTTTATCCATTGCGGGATTTTAGAAGTAACTGGTGGTAGTCCCTTTTCAAAACCAGTAATTTTTAGAATTCCCTGTGATGTAGGTCCTACAGTAAATGCAACATGCCAAAATCCCATATCATCTATACTTTGGATAAATTCTATAGGTTTATCATTTAATGTGACATTAAATTTCTCTTTTCCTGAAATTTGTGGAAATTCAAAGTTTGCATATGTTTCAAGAGGGTAGCTATTGTATCCACGCATTGTAAGTATAGTTCCTTCCTCGTTAAATTTAGCTGCAGAATACCATGCACCAGAATCATATCTAAAATCAAAATCTCCTCCATTTTTCTTTGTAGAAATAGGAATTACAGTACTATCTACAGGAGCAAAACAACTATAGTAAAAAATATCATCAGTAATTGAAGGGTCTGGATACATTGAAAACTCGATAATTTCACCTGGTTCTATTTTTTCAATATATTCAATGTTATGAACAACATCCAACATTTTTTCATGACCGTTAGCTATTGCAAGAACTTTTGGATTGAATATGGTTTGATTTCCATTATTAATAATTCTCCCAGTAACATGACCATCATCATGTTTGATTAGGGTTTTATCATAAAGAATTATAATCGGTAACGGATCTTTTTCTGTTGTTTCAAATTTAAGTTTAGGCTCAAGTAAGATAGGAGTATTGCCTGTAATTTCAGGCAATTTTATTTAAATGGAATATCAGTTCGGGGTGGAATTGTAACATGAGTTATTGTCTTTGTAAATGTATTTTCTCCATCAATTACAGTAACAGAAATTGTTGGAATTAGTGCAAAATCATTTTGGTTTTTTACATTACCTCCAACAGTATACACTCCTTCATAATCATAATATCCAACATATTCTTGTGAGGGAATAAAGACTTCAGCAGATGCAAATTGAAAAATCAATAAAGTAAATACAAAACCAACTAAAGGAAATATGATTTTTAATTTAGATAGATTAGAAAGCGTTGAATATATCTTCGAATCCAGATGTTGGTTTTTCAAGTAAGCCTGGTCTATAGTCTTCAATTAATTGATCTATTACCATTCTTGTTTTAATATAATATCTCTTTCTTAAATTTTCAAGTTTTACATCAACTAGTTGATCCTCAACAAGTTGTGATAGATATAATGAAACTGTGGAAGGGGATTTACCTACTTCACTTACTAATTGACTAAACTCAAGACCGTTTTGTTTTACAAGAGCTAATAATAGATCTCTTGGAGTTTGTTTACGTAATGCTTTGATTGTAATTGATTGATCTTCAGTAATTTGTGGTGGGTAAAAGCGAGCTTGTCTTGGACCTCTTACTACTTTAATTATTCCACTTTTTTCTAACTTTCCTAGATAATGGCTAAGAACACCATTTTTTAATCCAGAAGATCGCATAATTTCTCTGAACTGAATTCCAGGATTCTGATCTATGATTTGTTGTAATTGTATGCTGCGATCAGTCATTTCTAAACACACCCAAAGCCAATAATCCTAATGTACTAAACGTCAATAAATGTCCTACCTCTAATAGGGAGATATCTCCTAAATCATAAAGCGTGGGCCAGGTAGCGTCTACTACCAAAACTGCTTCTGCTGCAATAAAAGTTGCAAATGCAAACATGCTTAACAACAATCTTTTTGTTTTTAGTTTAGAATATGCCAATATTGCAAGAACAGTAATGAATACAGCAAGTGTAATTCCAGCAATATGCAAAAAGATATGGACTAAGTGAAAACCATGTAAAAGGTGAGGCATAATTACCGGAATTGCAAGTATTGCCACTACACCCATAACAACTAGAGAAAATATGGTTGATTTTCGTTCTAGTAAGCTTTGAGGTCTAAACAAATCAAAATAAATTTGATTTTTATGAATTTAAACAGACTGGTTCATGTTTCGAAGTATATGCGATCAGACATGAATAATTTTATTTTTTATCAAATACTGAATTCCCTGAACAAAAGTTTCATCATCTATTTGGCTATCTGCCCACCATTTGGCATTATTTTAATCCAATTAGGTATTGGAATATCATTATTCTCATATGTTATATCATGAATTACAATTGGAATGGATGTACTTGCAAGATTGTTATCTCCAAGATTTTGAAAGTTTAATTTAACAATTCCAGTTATGCCATCAGGGATTGTAAATTCTGCAATGTTGTGTTTTTCTTTTGAATCACTACTTATTCCACTTTGTTTAAAAATTATTTTATCATTATGAGTAATTGAGAAATCATAATTTACTGCAATAGGTCTATTTTTAAGAAAAACATCAATGACATCAAAATAAATAGTAGCTTTAGAATTTGACTTCAAGTTTTCTGGTTCCCATGATACTAAAATTCTATATTGACCATTAGAAGTGACTGAGCTTAATTGAATATCATCAGAATTTGGTTTTATAAGAAAAGTCATTCCATCTTGATTTGTAGTGTTATTGTAAATATTTTGTAATTCTTTTTGATTAATAATAAAATGAACTACTCTTTCGTTTGAAAAAAAATCATCAATTGTTAC
>JAAUVF010000156.1 GCA_012030815.1 Nanobdellota archaeon
AACATCTACTAGATTAATTGTAGCATTTTCAATTACTATCTGTTTTTCAAACTTTTCCATTAATTGTCAAAAGAATACTGATGACCAATGAAGAATTCCCTTTAATTAGCTCTTCAACAGTTACGTTTGTTGTTGGAAAATTAGCAGGTGAAAAAACAATGCCATTTGTCCATTGCATAGTTGGAATTCCACCTCCTGATGATCTGGTGCTAAACGCTATTTGTTTTACCCAGTCATCAAATTTATACTCTATAACCTCATGAATCACTAATTTCTTCCATGGTTCAATTGAGATATCCATTTGAAAACAAATTTTATCAAACCAATTATAATCCTACTTTTTTGTGGCTAGATTAAGTGTAAGTCATTATCTCATACACTCACACCTCTAAATTCATCAATGTCCTCTATAATGTATGACTAGAGTCATGGTTGTTGATGATTCTGATGAATCTCGTTCACTTCTCATAGATTTTCTTTTAGCGCATAATCATGATGTTGTAGCAGAAGCAAGAGATGGTGTTGAAGCAATTGAAAAATATTATTCTAAAAAACCTGAGATTATTTTCTTAGATTTAGTAATGCCAAAACTTGATGGTTTAAGTGTTTTAAAAAAATTAGATCTCAAGATCATTCATCTAAAGTTATAATACTAACAGGTAATGATAATCCAGAAATTTTTAATGAATGCACTAAATTAGGCGTACTTGCATTTCTTATAAAACCATTTAATCTAAATGATGTCTTGGACATAATTTCTTTTTCAAATGAAATTACCTTAATGAAATAATCTTTAAGATCAATTTATTGAATTTATTATTTGAATTATTTTAAACTAAAAATATTAAAATCACGTATTAGTGCTTTGCCAAGCTTGATTGAATTGTTTTATGGCTTCTTGATATGCTTTAATTGAATCATCACCCGATGTTTTTAAAAATTTTTCCCATTGCTCATTGAATTTTTTTATTGAATCAATGTTAGTCTCTTTAAAGATATTTTCAATCATTTTTGTTTGCTGCTTTATGTATTCTGGGCCAATCTCTTGCCATGTATTTTCCCAACTAGAACTAACTTTTTTTAATAATTCTGTATCTGATTCCAATGCTCTCTGGCATGCATCGTGATATGTCATTAGTGTATCATTTGTGGCTTTTTGCCATTGTGCAAGTGATTCTTTCCATACACCTAGTGCTGAATTGTATTCTTTCCAAGCTTTTTCAAACTCTGGTTTGTTTGATGTAGTTTTTGTTTGTTTAGCAGATTTAGGAGCTATTTTTTTTTGTAGGTTTCTTTTTTTGACTTGGTTTTTTTAGTTGTGGCCATAAAATAGATTAAAAATAGTAGATGTTAAAGTTTTCAATTATTTTTTGATGTGAAAATTATACTTTTTTCCTTTTTTACTTAAATTCTGATGCTCTACTGAAGTTTGGTGAGTATTTTTCCTCTTTATTTTTAAATAAATTATAATGATATTTACATAAATTCCTAGTTTCTTTTGTTCCTATCTTTACTACCTGTTCAGCCTTATCTTTACACTCTGTTATACTGCAATTCACTATCTTCTATGATTATCAGTTTACTAATAAAATTATAAAATTATATAATTACCAATACAGTATTTACTGTCAATTTATTTAATGATCAATTGATTTTGTTTATTTCATATGTGAATAGCCATGCTAACTTTTTATGATTGTAAAATATCAAAAAATTATGTCCGAAGATGAAAAAGGAAAACGCTTCCTTGAATTAATTGATCAACAGAATAATGTTCAATGGAGTATTGTTGCAAAATTAACCTTGTTGATTAAATCAAAATGGAATTCTCCACAATTACAAAGTGATATTGAGACTCTCATTGAATCTCATACTGAAATTACAAAAGAGCTAAATAACCTAGATGTGAATAATAGTATTTTATAATGCTGAATCTACCATTAGTGCAATAAATAAAACTGCCAAATATGGACTAGAAAACTTAAACAAAGTCCAAGATGCTTTTTCCATAGGCTTTGCAATTACCCATGCTGATAATATGATCATTAAAGCACCTGATGCAATGGCCGTCCAAAGATAAACTGAACCAACCATTGGATCTCCATTTTCAGTTGTTAAAAAGAAAGGTGCAATTGAAAATAACACCATAACAAAAGTTGAACCTGCAATCGCTCTTGCTGATGTCTTTTCAGATTGAACAGCAGTTAACATTGGAACATTGACTTTATTGTAATCATCTTTGAAATGTAAAGTTAAAGCCCAAATGTGCATTGGAATCCAAATAAACACTAATCCTGCCATTGCTAAACCCATAGTCCATAAATCTGTCATAGTTACTGCAACCCAGCCTATCATTGGAGGAGCCCCACCACATAAACCACCTAAAATTATGTTTGTTCTAGAATTTCGTTTTAACATGTATGAATAAACAAGAATGTTATTCAGCAAACCAAATGCAATAAATGATGTTGCCCAAATTCCCTGCTCTAAAGTTGTTGTAAAAGAAATTCCAAACGCTAACACAAGAGAAATTCCTGCTAACACAAGTCCAAAATTTCTTGCTTTTTCGGCTGGATGAATTCTTTTTGATGGAAGTGGTCTATTTTTTGTTCTTTCCATAATTGCATCTATATCTCTGTCATGATAGTTAGTTAGAGTATTAGCTGCAGCAGAACCAGCAGCAACTGAGAATATCATAAACGCCCATGTAGTTAGAGAAATTTCAATACCGTAAATATTTGATGCAGTTAATGTTGCTCCAAATGCAGTAAAAACTAGTAAGTACCAAATTTTTGGCTTAGTTAATTCATAATATACGGCAACACGAGATTCAGATTTTTGCTTTTGCAATCTTAGTCACTATCCTTTGATGACTTATATGGCATTGCTTTTGAGCGAGACTTCATTTCTATAAATGATTCTGATGACTGTATTCCTTCTATACGTCCAATTTTTTCTGATACCATTTTATGCATCTGATCCAATGATTTTGCATACATAGTCACTAAAATATCAAATCTCCCTGTAACTTCAGCAACTTCTCTAACTCCTTCAATTTTGAATAATTCTTCAATTATATGATCTCGTTTTTTTGTATCCATGTTTATACCTGTTAACGCCTTGACATTATACCCGAGTTCTGTATCATTTACTACAATTGTGAATCTTTCAATTAATTTCCGTTTAATCAGACGCTTAATTCTAGAGTATACAACTGATGAATTAACATTAATTTTTTTTGATAATCTTGGAATTGAGATTGATGCATCATTGGATAACTCATGATAAAATTTGTAAATCTAAGTCAATCAACTTTTTACCATTT
>JAAUVF010000157.1 GCA_012030815.1 Nanobdellota archaeon
TTGTAGGTGAGAACAAATAATACAATTGATTAAATCCCGTCATAAATGAAACACCTGCACCAACACTCATCACTTTACTGTCTCTGATTTCTCTGAGAAATTGCACCTGTGGAGCTAACTCTGTTCCATATGTTGCAGTAGCAATTAGACATCCGCCTCCTTCATTTGATACTGGAGACAAACCAAAAATTTTTACCAGACCCTTTTCGTGAGGCTCTACTCTAATCCATGAATGTGTACTGTTTTGATGAAATTCTGTGTATTCAACTGGTTCATTATTTAGTGTTACATCATTCGGATCTGCAAGTACTAAACTTGGAATAATTACTAGTATTGTTGCTTTATCTTTAATGATAAATTGAATCTCATTTTGGCTTGCTGCAAACTCTTCTATTTTGGCTGCAGTAATTGCTTCTACTTTGTATTCTTTATTTCCAACTGATACTGAAAATTCTTGAGATGTCACAGGTCTTATTGTGTAGCTAATCGAAATATCTCCTGGAGGTAAAAGATAATCTTTTTCGTTTACTTCAATAGGTATTGTATTAATTGAGACTATTTTTGATAGGGGAGGTAAAACAACTCTTGACTCTTGGTCGCTATTGTATTTGAGCCTAAAAACACCCTTTTCATAACTAATAATGTCTGCATTATACTTTAGATCCGCAGCAGATGCCCCCAAAGTTGCAATTTTAACTGAATTTTCTGACTGCTTTGCTCCTAGGAAATTGTTTTTTTCATCAGTAACAAACATGTTTGAAATCTGACTGGAAATCAAGTGTACATCAATAGTTGATACATATGTTTTTGGAAATAATATTTGTGAGATCTTTACTTTACCGTCTGAAGTTACTGTGATTGTAAGACTCTCATCTACTGTCTGGGCAATTACCGAGACAAATACTGTTGTAGCTACTAGAGCTAAAATCCATTTGATTCTCATACCTTTTATTTTCTAGGTGTTGGAGGGCCACCCTTACCTGAAATATCTATCCATGTTCCATTGACAAATTTTTGTAAGGTGTTTGTGTTGCTGTTATAGAACAATTCCCCTTCGACAGGAGTGGCAGGTGGTCTACTAAAGTAAGGATCTGTAGTTAGATCTTCAAATTTATGTGAATCTGTAATGTTGAAACTAGGATCAAAGAATTCAAAGCCTTTACTGACCGTTGTTAGATCTATTGTAAATGAAACGCATTCAAATTTTGTCACTTCTCTGATCTCTACAGTGCCTTCGTCTTTGAGAAATAGAATTGTACCTTTTGAATCCACCACGTGAACAAAATACTGTGTTACCCTACATTGTTTGTATACTAGAGTTTCAATGACTTCTCCATCTCCTGAAAAAATATCAATTAATACATCTAGTTGATTTTTCTTATTAATGCTAAATTTATCTTCTAATGAAGCCTTTACCATTTTATAAAAAGAATTTTTATCTTTACTTGGAACTGATTCAAGTAAGAAATTTGCTTCACCTGCAACAAATCCTATTCTTGAGAACGTGTTGTAAATAAATTCATTATCTGTACCGCCTGGAATGATTCTTACTTGCATAGAACTTGCAGAATCGGCTGAATTTAGCGTTTCCCCACCAAATGCCTGCAAAACTGAGTCTGGATAAAGCATAGAGACTGAAAAAATAGATGCAATCCCCACGATAACTCCAACGATTACCAATCGCTTGTTTTGCATAGAATGTAGTTTACTTGGTTTTATTTATAAGCGATCAGATGTGATTTTTGAAATCTACTCCAAAATATGACAGGTTCGCATGGTTCGAACCAAATTTTGTGCCTAGGAGAAATCCTAGGTTATATCAAAAGTAACCTAACTGATTTTGAAGAACAATGAATACCCAACAAGAAATCACACTATTTGACAGTGAATCAGAGACTGAACTATACCAACATAAAATTACCCTTGAGAAGATCAAGAACGAACTAATCAATTTTGGATTAACTGCTAATCAAAGCAAGGTGTTTATTTATCTTGGAAAATATGGCTCAAAAACCGCCTCTGAGATAGCAAAAGCACTCCAATTACCAAGAACTGAGACCTATCACCTGGTAAACTCCCTACAAAACCTAGGATTGGTTACTGCTCAGATGGAACATCCTACCAAATATTCTGCAATGGAGATGAAACAAGCAATTGAGACCCTAGTAAAGCAGGAACAGAGAAGAATCGACTCTTTAGCTGGAAAAGAAGAATCTCTCTCAAAACTGTGGAAACAGGTGCCATTTTTTGTAGTAGAGACTGATGAGTCAAAATCTGAAAAAATGCAATTGCTCCATGGTATGGGTCCAATCACTAACAAAATCAAAGAGATGATCGGAAATAGCACAGAATCAATCAAAATCTATGGAAGCATTCCTGATGTTTTGAGATTCTATCATTCTGATGTATTTGATTGGATTGAGAATTCATCATCTGAAATGGAAATGGTTATCTCACCATTAACCAAAACTCCTGAATTTATCTCTGAATTAGACCAGAAAAAAGTTAGAGCAATTTCATCTGCTTCAGACAACAAATGTTTTGTAATTAATGACAAAAAAGAGGTCCTAATCTTTATGAGAAATGCAACTCATGCAACACGTCAAACATTTGCATGGTGGTCTGACTCTGAAACGCTTGTAGATATGATGGGTTCACTATTTGAACTATCTTGGGAAAAGGGGGAGACACTATATTGATTCACACAGTATTATCACTTCGTAGTTTAGAGCAAGAAGTTGGCATTATGGCAAAGAATTGCTATGAACAAGGACATGATTCTCTGAGTACTCCTGAAATCGACTATCTCATAAAAATGACAAAACATGTTATTGCAAAGTTAAGAGCACAACTAATGGAGGAATCACAATGACTTTTGACTCTAACGAAATGAGTCATTTACTGGAAATGACAAATGCCTTTCTAACCAAGGTAAAACAACATTCAAAGGAGAGTTTGCTATGACTTCAGATTCATCTGAAATGCGTCATTTGTTAGATATGACAAATGAATTTCTAATGCAAATAAAGCAGCACACAAAGGAGAACTCTCAATGAATATCTGTGATGAAAGACACTCTCCAGAATACAAAGTAGTATACACTGGTGCAAAGGGTTCCAATTATACTCCTGTCTGGTTTGTATGTGAAAACTGCTTGGATGGCAAAACATTTGGTGATAAAGATCAAATAATTGAGGTAATCCAAACATGAATTTCTTAAAACAATTATTTTTGTTATTTACAAATCAACTTGAAGAATTAGAAATTGAGATACAGAAATGAAATCATGTGTAGTTTGTATCCGACCTTTTCAAATAG
>JAAUVF010000158.1 GCA_012030815.1 Nanobdellota archaeon
AGACAAGCCTGAAAAATATTGTTTATTGAAGGCCCTCCCACCATGAATGGTATTCCTCATGCAGGACACCTAAGAGGACGTGTAATCAAAGATCTTTGGTACCGATTCAATACTCTACAAGGAAAAAAATTGTATTTAATGGAGGATGGGATACACAAGGACTTCCAGTTGAATTACAGGCAGAAAAAGAGCTTGGAGTGACAGGTGGCAAGTCAGAGGTAATTGAGAAAATTGGCATTGAAAAACTAGTGGAAGAATGCAAGAGAATTGTAAAAAAATTCAACTCCAAATGGATTGAAGTAGACGAAGCATTAGGTATGTCGTTTAATCACAGCAAGGCATATTGGACTTATCGAGACGAATTCATTGAAAGAGAATGGCAAGTACTCAAAAAAGCACATGAAAATAAAATACTAGAAGAAGATTTTACAGTAATTGCATATTGCCCAAGCTGTCAGACGTCACTGAGTCATGCAGAGGTCAACCAAGGGTATGAAGAAGTAAAAGATCCCTCACTATATTACAAAGTTAAACTTAGAGACGAAGATGCATATCTGATTGTTTGGACAACAATGCCATTTACATTAGTTACAGATGCAATGGTAGGATTGAATCCAGATGAAGATTATGCATACATCAAAGTAGAAAATCAAACGTGGGTAATAGGAAAAACAAGGTTAGAAGAATTTTTCAAGGAAGTAAATATTGATGAATACAATATTGTAAAAACTCTCAAAGGTTCAGAATTTGAAGGTAAAAAGTACATTCACCCTCTTTTGAATTTAATTCCAGGATTAGAAGAGTGTACAAAAGAAAATAATTTTCATGTTGCAGTGTCAGAAGAATTTGTAGATGCCACAACAGGTAGCGGCCTAGTTCACCTGTCTCCTGCAAACGGTGAAGAAGATATCAAAATTGCAAATAAAAGAAAAGTCAAAGTATTCAGTCCAATAAATGACCAAGTAAAGTTTACCAATTTAGCTGGAAAGTATGAAGGAATGTTTGTCAGAGATGCAGATAAAGTGATTGTAGAAGATCTAAAAGAACAAAATGCATTGGTGAAAATTGGAAAAATCAAGCACAAATATCCACTATGTTGGAGATCCCACCACCCAATAGTATGGCTAGCAAGAAAAGGTTGGTTTTACAAGTTAGATAGATTAGAAAATAAGGCAATTGATGCAGCTGAAAGCGTAGAATATTTTTTTGAGCAACCAAAAAACAGATTTTTAGGAATTATCAAAGAAAGACATCCATGGTGTATATCCAGAGAGAGAATTTGGGGATGTCCATTACCTGTTTGGATATGCAGTGATTGTGAGAAACAGAATTGGTTTTTTACAAGAAAAGAAATTACAGATTCGGCGACAAAACTACCCCGATGGTCAAAATTTTTGAATTGCATCGCCCATGGATTGACAATATAACAATAAAATGCAAATATTGTAACAGCACAAATACAAAAAGAGAAGAGTATGTTTTAGATACTTGGCACAATAGTGGTTCAGCTCCATATTCATCACTTTCAGATGAAGAATATGCCAAAGGAATACCAGCCCCATTTTTACAGAAGGTATTGATCAAACAAGAGGATGGGCCTATACACTATTGATAGAAAATGTAATTCTAAATAACGGACCAATCCCACCATTCAAATCATTTTTGTTTCAAGGACACGTGCTTGATGAGAAAGGAGGTAAGATGAGCAAAAGTTTGGGAAACGTGATAGACGGTGCAGAATTGCTTGGAAAATATCCAGTAGATTTGATTAGATTTTATTTTATTTGGAAAGCAAGCCCAATAGAGCCTCTAAGTTTTAGCACTGACGAATTAATGTCAAGACCATACCAAGTAATCAATACACTGTTTAACTTACACCTGTATTTCAAACAAAATAGTGAATATGATGATTTTGATGAAACAAATACAGTATCATGGGCAAAAGAAAAGAGATTACTAACTTCACCAGATATTTGGCTATTATCAAAATTACAGAAATTAATTAAAAAAATAACAGAGCGTAACGAGGCTTGTAAATTTCATGAAGCAGCAAAATCTATTGATGATTTTATAATAAACAATCTTAGTCAGATATACATTCCAATTACACGTGGAGAATTGTGGGATGAAGATGATTCAAAGAAAAATAGAAGACTTGCAATATATGCAATATTAAGAGACGTTCTTAAAACACTAGATATTTTGATACATCCACTTTGTCCATTTACTAGTGAACATCTCTATCAGACTGTGTTTAATGGAAAAAGAGCATACTGCTTGACAAATGGCCACAATATCAAGAATCGCTAGTCAATGAAGAGATTGAAGAATCATTTGACATTATGAAAGATATTGTATCAATATCATCAGCTGCAAGAATGAAAAGGAAAACTAAAACGCCGATGGCCATTAACTGAAGCATTAATTTGTGTAAGTAAGGGCCAAAAACAGAAATTAGAATCACTTTCGAATTTACTAATATCACAGCTAAACGTAGAAAAATTTACAATTTTTGAAACAGAAAAAGAATCAGGGTTAGATCAAATATTAGAATTAAAAAATATCAATTTACCTCAAAGGCCAGTAGTGGAGTTAGAAAGAAAAAGAATAGGACCAAAAGCAAAACAACACATGGGAAAACTTGTCAATATGTTTTCTGGAACAAACAAAGAAGAGATCATCACATCACTGCAAAAACAAGGACATTATAATTACGAAATCGATGGTGAAAAAATTTCATTGGAAAAAGAAGACTTTGTAATTGACTTTGATGCAAGTGAAGGATTTGCAGTATCAAAACGAGATAATTACATAGTATTCATATCAACTTCTAGAAATAAAGAGATGATGGCAAGAGGACTGATAAAAGATGTTGCAAGAAGACTGCAAACATTAAGAAAAGAAAGAGGATACAATCCCACAGATATTCTAAATGTTGCATCAATACTTGATTTAGATGAAGAATCATTAGAGATGATTAAAGAAAATCAGAAGATTTGGCATTTTTAGTCAGAGTAAAAAGGTAGATTTTGAAGAATCATGTAAAACATACAAAGATGATGACATTGACGGTCAGAAGATAAGAATTTCAGTAGAATAAGATAGACCAGATCCTTTTATCCAGATATCATTTTACAAATGCAATATTTTTATTAGAACGCATAATTCACCAAGCAGATATGTCTGATTCAAAAATTCCAGCAGTTGTTGGAATCAATGTTCTAAAACAAAAACGGTTTGGATGTAGAGGAATTAAAAAAACTATTGATTCAAAATGCGTCAGTAGAATTTACTGCCTACTACTACTTCAC
>JAAUVF010000159.1 GCA_012030815.1 Nanobdellota archaeon
AGTGAGATGTCTTTTTGCCCATCTCCTGTTCCCATCTAAAATTAAGCAAGATGATTAGGAATGTCTCCACCTCGTATTTCAGTTTCCAGCCTCTTTGAATAGATTCTATATAATCCTGATAATTGAAATACCGTGTCTTTTATTTTGTTAATTCAAATCACCACTCATAATTGATTAATACTAGATGATATCAGTGTTTTTCAGGAATAAATCTCTTGTAAAGAAATTAGTCTTCAATCATCTCTTGATGTTTATGCTTTCTATATTTTCTAAATAGAATAGTGGCTGATACCAACGTAGCTGCAAGTCCCGCTAATAATGGTGGAACTAGTGTTATTGATGCTACATCCCCACTCATCATAATGAGAATGAATTGTGATGTTATGGGGTATAACGCAGCAAGAACTACGATTCTTAAAATATCGGTAATTTGTCTTGGAACTCCTCCTATCCAATTACTAAGTAGTATTCCTGCAAAAATTGCACCAAAACCCATCCATAAAATTGGTAATGATCCTGTGATGAACTGACCGATTATGATTTTATCTGTAACTATTCTAAATACCTCTGTCTCGTCTCCTATCAATTGTGGATCAATTGAACTTATTCCAGTTGGAATTGATGATAAGATTAACAATATTCCTGCAACCATTGTAAATATTCTGATAAAACCCATCGGAGTCGGTCTTGTCAAGTTAGACCATGCTTTATCTACATCAAATGCTCTAATTAAAAATGAAATCCCTAGAATGCTTACTAGTACTGCAAATATTTCTTCAGTATATCCAAATACTGTACCAATTCCACCAATTAACAAAAGTATTCCTGGAACCCCTAAGAAAAATTTTGAATATTTGGAATCATATGCTAGCATTTTTAGATATTTTCCAAAAACTGCATAAGAATATTCTACACTTCTACTTACTTTCATTACAACTCTTTGTACAGAAACTACTGGCAATACATTTTGAATAACTGGAATTACACTCTCGTCATCTTCACCATCAGATACAATTACTGCTCCATTTGCAGAAAACACTCTAATATTTTTTTATTTCTTTGAGAATTTTTTCATCTGCTTGTACACCTCTCTCTTTAATTCCAGCTACAATTACTACTTCAACTTGGTATCCCTTACTGATTAAATCTTCATATGTTTTAATAGCCGCAAACATTGAATTTGAATCTGCATCTTCTGGATCTTCTAGAGCTAATCTCTGAGCTGCATCAATGCATGCATTTCTTCCAATTACTGGGGTAGCAATTCCAGCTTTTTCACCTACATCATCATCTCTATCTACACAAATTACTAGTAATTTGCTAGATGTAGATGCATTGACATCTTTTTCTATGTCCGATCTTTGAGACATTATTTTTTCTAATGACTGAATTGCTTTTTAACGATTTCCAACTTTTATGGATATTATAATTATGTTTTGAGCCTAATTATGGTCTTAACTCATCTGATTTATTGATTAATGATTGAGTCTCTAATCTTAAAGATTCTATTTTTTGTAAAGTTTCGTCATCTATTTGACCTACTTTTAGCATATTTGCTGCAACCTTAGTTTCAATGATATACGCATTAAATTTTTTCAGAGCCTCCATATAGCTAATGTAACTATTTTGCCACTCTTCTGATGGTTTTGATGTTATGAATTCACTAATTTGAGCAGTAACTTGCGATGTTGTAACTTCTGTTATTGTAATATACTCATCAGGTGAAATCTTACCATCTATAAGATTTTGAAATTCAGTTTCAATTGATTCCTGCAAAACTTCATGAATCTTCTTTACTCCCTCAAGATAGTTTTGATAATCTGATACTACCAAAGTTGATTGATTCTCTTGAGGTACTATCCAGAAAAGAAAACTGGCAGCTGTAATTGCCGCTAAAATGATTATTGTGACTAAAACTCCTTTTTTAGATGCCATTTTGTTAATCTAAAATCATGGTGTTTATAACTGGTAAACCTTTCAAAATATTGTCTAATTTTGAATAAATAGTAAAAAAAGTATCTCCATGTATAATTATTATGATAAATATTAAAAAAATTACAATATTTCTTAAATTTTTTTATAATACCTGATTATTGATGTTGTAGAAAATTTACGCCCATCTAGCCTATAGTTAAATAATTTTCACAGGCTCTTCCTAAATACCACCACGTAGGAATTTTTCATAATGGTAGAAGCATATTGCGTAAAATGCAGAGCTAAAAGACAAGTAAAGGATCCCAAAGAAACTAAACTAAAAAATGGACGCCCTGCTGTAAAAGGCACTTGTCCAACATGTGGAACTAACGTCTTCCGAATAGGAAAGATGTAAGCCAACAAAATCCACACGATTTCTCTTTTTCAAAAACCAATATAGGGTACAGTATACACAAATTTTCAGTGGCTAAATCAGATTATGAAACTCTGCTTAAGAGAATTCAAGACAAATTAGGAGATTCTAAAAAAGTATCTGCTACTAGATTTGAGCTTCCAGTGGTAGATGTAATGTGGGAAGGACAAAAAACATTTCTGCGTAATTTTTCAGATTTTCCTAAAATCCTTCGTCGAGATCCAGATAAAGTTTTACAATACCTTTCTAAAGAATTTGCAGTTCCAGCTGAACGCTTAGGCGATAAGGCGATGTTTGTTGGGAGAAGAGCACCAGATGATTTTACTCGCCTTTTCCAAATTTATGTTAAAGATTATCTGGAATGTCATACATGTAAAAGTCCAGATACAAAAATACTAAAAGAAAACAGAATCTCTTTTTTGATCTGTGAAGCTTGTGGTGCTAAATCTACTCTCAAAGGTAAATATGCGTAATGCGATTCTCAGTTAAAGTTACTGAATACCAAAAAATTTAATGCTAAACATATGCGATGCAGAACTTCTTGGAAAAAGTATATCTGAAAATGAATTAACTATGAAAATTAGTGAGAGCTATTATGGTAATGAAATTATTGAAATGGATGAAGCCAAAAAATTATTAGAAAATTCAACTATTATTAACATGGTTGGAAAAGATACCATCTCTCTTTCCTTAGAACTTGGAATTGGCTCTGAAAATGGAGTAAAAAAAATTTCCGGAGTTCCTTTTTTGATTGTTTTTAAAATGTAATCTGAATTATGAAATTATTTTTTATTCAATACATGGTATATTTTTTAAATCAATCCCTCCTAAAGGAAATCTCTTTTATCTAGTGTATGTGATGATATTCATTGTCTGATGATCTAATGTCCGATGACTTGTTATATGATGATCTAAGCAGAAAGTTAGAATCTAAAATCGAT
>JAAUVF010000160.1 GCA_012030815.1 Nanobdellota archaeon
TTTACCTACAGTTCCAGGTCACGAATTAGTGGGAAAAATTATCGAGATTGGAAGGAATGTAACTAAATTCAAAGTTGGAGATAGAGCAGGAATTACTCCATTACTTGAAGCTTGCAAAGAGTGTCAATATTGCAAAGAAGGTAAAGAACAACTTTGTGAATCTTCAGAAATTACAGGGGAATCACTTAGGGGAGGGTATTCAGAATACATTACAGTTTCACAGGATTTTGCAACAAAGATTCCAGATAAAATGAAAGCAGAATATGCAGCCCCATTATTTTGTGCAGGAATTACTGCTTACAAGGCAGTAAAAGCTGCAGAACCAAAAACACACAAAAAGATTGGGATATTTGGAATTGGTGGAGTGGGTCATATGGTCAGTACAGTTTGCAAAAAGTTAGAAGGATCGGATGTAGTTGCATTTTCACGTAGTAAAAATCACCTAGAAGTTGCAAAAAAACTTGGAGCGATTGATGCTATGGTATTTTCTGAAAAACCAGAATTTCTAGATGAGTTAAAAATAAATATGGGATGTTAGATGCCGCAATTGTTTTTGCACCAGCAGATATAGTAACTGATTTTGCAATTAAATCAGTAAAGAAGGAGGATTGATTGTAATTGCAACAGTTGGAAAAAATCCAACATTTTGGCATTTGAAGAAAAAACAATTCGTGGAACTGTGATTGGCTCAACTAAAGACATGGAAAAAGTAATCAAAATATGCGATAAAAATAATCTCACCGTAATCACAGAGACATATCCTCTTGAAAAAGCAAACGAGGTTCTCAAGAAGCTAAAAGATTCTCAGATTCAAGCGAGAGCAGTGCTAATTCCATAGTCAATAAAACCGCTCAAAATAGGTTCAAAAATACCCATATTGATTCCATACATTATAGGATTACAAGAAGAAATTGTAATTTTGCTATACTTGCAAACTAGTAATCATGGAAAACATATCAAAGATCCAACTCGAAGTAAATGATTTTATCGAAGGATATCTGGAGTAATGACGATAGAACCTATACGGAAATAGAATTCCACACCATACATTATAAAAAAGTTAGAAATTAAAAAATCAGACTATTTTAAACTAAAATCAACCTTAATGTACTATAAGACATAAGTAGATACATGGCAAATTACACAACACAAGTAAATACAATCCACAAAAAATTTACTGCTACATTAAAAAAAGCAAAAACAAGACAGGCAATAAATAAAGCATATAGTATTCATAGAAAAGATCATGAAAGATTGCTCAAAAATCACCTAGCAGAAGAAATGAAACAGATTAAAAAAGCTAAAGCAAAACTCGATTAATCTAAAATCATTTTTTCTATATCAGCACCGCCTTTTTCTTCTTCTCTTTTTATTATATCAAGAATTTTGTCTTTTAATTCAAGACGTTTGTCAGGATCAAGGGTTTTGGGTTTTTCTGAATCTAACTCAAGCTTTCTTACAAGAAGAAATGCAGGGTCTTTTTTCTTCATTATTTCGGGAAGAATGTAAATCTCTTGATTCCACTGCCTTAATAGCCCTATAACTCCTATAGTGTCTCCTTGCTCTAAATTTTGGAATTTTTGTATATCGTCTCCAAAGGCTTTTGCTTTTATTTGTCCAGATGCATCATCTAAAGTTACCGAAGCAAATTTTTTCTCATCATCTTGAACATATTTTTCTATAACATTTGCCACTAAATTAACTCTAGCAATGTGTTTGCTATCTTTCTCAATAAACTTGAATTTATCCCCATCCAGTATGATGTTTCCTGAAAGGATGTCACCTATGCGGAGCTTATGAGCTGTATACCTTTTGAATTCTTGTTCTTTGCTATTTTTGTATTTTACCTTGATATTATATAAGTTTTAGCATTCCGGGTTATATCTTTTGAATATAACCTTTTTTAGGCCTGAAGATGTCCCCTGCTTTTGAAAGCTGGTCTATTGCTTCTTCAAGCTCTGCTTCTGTAAGCTTTTCAGAAGTAATTAAAGAGCTTTCGAGTTCTTCTATGGGAATTAGCTTTCCGAGTCGGGATTCTAGTTGTGCTATTGCTTCTTTGACAAGGACTATTTTTCCCCTTTTAGAAGATGGAATGCCTGAAATTCTATCTATATCAAATGTTTTGGTTTCTTCATCATAACCAACTTGTTGCAGAGAATGTTTAAGCAGATTTATTGCTCTTCTTGCATCTTCACTTGTAACATGACTGCTTAACCTGACTTTTGCACATGATTCTGAAAGACGGACGATTGCTTCAAGCTGTCTTGCAGTTATGGGTATTGGCTTAATTTCCGAATCCGAACGAGTTGATTGATTTCTTAATTTTATGTAAAATTCTTTTATTTCTTCTGCCGCTTCTTCTGTAAGTTTTGGAGAAACTTTTTTTCTGGCGTAGGAAATATATTTTCTTAAGAGCTTTGAATCGATAACTTCCCTTATAACTTCCTGTTTGTGTTCTTCAAGAACATGACCTGCAATTGCTTCATCTTGTTCTTTGTTTGGTAAGTCACGCAGAATAAAAATAACGTCAAATCTGCTAAGTAATGCTGGAGAAATGTCTATTTGTTGTGGAATTGGAGTATAGGGATCAAACCTCCCTAGTTTAGGATTTCCTGCTGCTAGAACAGAAGTTTCAGAGCGTAGGGTTGCTTGAATATTTGCTTTAGAAATTTGTTACTGTTTGCTGTTCCATTGCTTCGTGCATTGTAGCGCGATCGTGCTCATTCATCTTTTCTATTTCATCAACACAAACAATGCCTTTATTGGAAAGAACCATTGCACCCGCTTCTAGACTCCAACCCCTTAGAAACTCATCTTTTATAACAGATGCTGTTAAACCTGCTCCTGTCGCTGCTTTTCCTGAAACGTAACGCCCACGAGGAGCAATCATAGATATGAATTTTAAGGTGACAGATTTAGCGACTCCAGGATCCCCCACAAGTAAAATATGTATATCTCCCCTAGAATTAACTCCATCTGATTTTCTTTTTTTTACACCAGAAAAGAGTTGAAGCATTAACGCCTCTTTTATTTTGTCAAACCCATAAACGCTTGGGGCAATACTTTTAGAAAGTTTGTCATAAACCTTTGGATCTGAGGCTAGTTCTAAAATCTGTTTTTCTTCCTCATCAGAAATTTGTAAATCCTCAAATGTTTCTTCTAAAGGAATAATACTTGTTTGCCTCTATAGCCAGGTCAAAACGTGTTGCTATAGCTCCTGCTGCATGGGAACAGGGACTTCTTTTAGAACCCTATGATTTCACCTGCTTCCAGGGTTGTCCGT
>JAAUVF010000161.1 GCA_012030815.1 Nanobdellota archaeon
TTCAGAAAAGAACGTATATCTGGAAAACACTGAACTTGATTTATCTGGTATTGATGCAATCAAAGTAAATCCTGAAGAATCTCCCAAAATTGTTAATGGCTCAAATGATGAAATGATGGTCGCACTGCAAAAAAGGGTGTAAAACATGTATTATTTACAAACAAAACCGAAGTCTCGCTACTTGTTAAAGATAAAATTTATTCTATCACTTTACCAAACAAGGAAATCCATGATACCACCGGTATTGGGGATATTTTTTGTGCAACATTTTGTTGTACTATGCTAAAAGAAAAAGACTTTCTTTGGGCACTATGTTTTGCAGGTGGTTCTGCTCAGGCAGCGCTTGACTCAAAGCAAGTGGGACTGCTTAAAATCCCTCAAAACATGCAATTGAGACTAATGCTTCTTATTTTTACAATTTGGTAAAATATAGAACAATTTAGTACTTTATCCTTTTATTGAACTCCAGTCTCATTTCACTGTGCAAATAGGGATCTATAGCTCTGGTACTACTGACTCTGCAGCAAAAATAATAAAAAAAATTCTGCTAATGAAGAGATTGAATCTTTTGTAATTACCAAATCAAAAGCAAAACACACTGATTGTAATTTGGTGTTAGGTGGAGACAAGGGAGTTCGAAATTATTTTCATAGACACTTTGATTCCATATTTCCTGTACTTGGAATAAGCGAAGGTGAATCTAGTGGATTTTTAGCCCAGATTGATCTTAGAGAATTTTCATCATATGTAAGAATACTTAAAAAACAAAATTTCACCGTTGAGGAAGTTCCAAGATTGGGGGTAAAAATTGATGGAAAAAATGTATATCCAGTTTTAAATGACGTTGCAGTATTCTCATCAAAAAGTGCAATGCTTATGGAGCATACACTTCGTGTAAACGACCAAGAAGTATGGCATGATAATAGTGATGGAATAATCATTTCTACGCCAATTGGCTCATCTGCATATTCAATGTCTGCTGGTGGTCCGATGTTATTTCATGATTCTGGTGTCTTTGAAATCATTTCAGTCAACTCGCTAGATATCACACGAAGGCCAATTATAGTATCTAACACAAGTTCAATTCAGATCAGTGACATTTCAGCCCGACTTCACTGTGAAGTTGTATTAGATGGATTAGATAGATACAAAGTAAACAATATGGTAGAATGCACTCAATTTTTACCTCCAGCAAAAATAATTCGATTAAAACAAGACTCTACTGCAATATCTGCACTTGCAAAGAAGGTTCATCTAGCTGAAGAGTTACTTAGTATGCCTCCAAGCTCCAAATTATTATTAAAAACATTAGAGTATGAGGGTGCTCTTACTCAAAAAGATCTTGCAAACAAGACACTGCTTCCAAGTAGGACTGTTAGATTGGCTCTTAGTCATTTATTGAAGAAAGGTTATGTTAAAAAGAAGGTCTCAATTAGAGATGCACGCCAAAAAATCTATGAGATATCGAAAATAGAGTAGTTTTTGATTCTTATTTTTGTGATGCAGCTTTTACAAATGCCTCAAACGCTAATTCTGGGTATCCCGGTCTACTGTTAAACTCTGGATGAAATTGAACCCCTAGATAGAATTTATGTTCTGGAATCTCTAACATCTCCATTCTTTTTCCATCATCACTATCGGCTGAAAATATCATGCCATTTTTCTCAAACTCTGGAATGTACTCTTTATTAATTTCATATCTATGCCTATGTCTTTTGCTAATTACATCTGAATTGTATATTTTATGTGATATTGTGTTTTGTTTTATTTTTACATCATTTGCTCCTAATCGCAATGAACCCCCCATATCTGAAATGTTTTTTTGTTCTGGAAGTAAATCCACAATTGGATTTTTTGCATCTGCTTTAATTTCTGTAGAGTTTGCATCTTCTAACTTCAAAACATTCCTTCCAAATGCAATTGCAGCTAATTGAAATCCAAAACAAATTCCTAGGTATGGAATATTTTTCTCTCTTGCATAATTTGCAGTTTTTATAATCCCCTCTGATCCTCTAATGCCAAATCCTCCTGGAACTAATATGCCGTCATATTTAGATAAAATATTGTAATCCGTAATTGACTCTGAATCAATCCAGTCAATTTCAACAGAGTTGCCTAGTTTAGCACCTGCATGTTTTAGCGCATGATTTACACTAACGTAACTGTCTGCCAGAGTTACATATTTTCCAACCATTGCAATTTTCACTTTTTTATCTTCGTGATTTATCATTGACTCTGCTATGGTATTCCATTTGTCCCAGTTTGTAGACGCATTTACCATTCCAACTTTTCCAAACTTTGTAAATAATGAATCCATTATACCTTGATCATACAATATCTGTGGAACCTGGAAAATCGATTTTACATCATGGCATGATAATACATCATTTGCAGTAACATTTGTAAACAATGCAATTTTTTTCTTTGTTTTTCTTCTAGGGGTGTATGAACATCTAACTGCTAAAAAGTCAGGCTGAATTCCAATTCTTCTTAATTCTTGAGCACTATGCTGTGTGGGTTTTGTTTTTTGTTCTCCAACCACATCAAGTGACGGTGCAAGTGTTACATGCACAAAAATTACATTTTGTGGTCCTTCTTCTACTCTTATCTGTCGTAGTGCTTCTAAAAATGGTAATGACTCTATGTCTCCAACTGTACCCCCGCATTCTACAATTAAAAAGTCAAGATTTTCATCTTCTGCAATTTTTCTGATTCTATTTTTTATCTCATCTGTGATGTGAGGAATTATTTGTACACAAGCCCCTAGATACTCTCCTTTTCTTTCAGCCTCAATCACTGTAGAGTATACTTGTGCTGTAGTGATGTTGTGGCTTTTTGGAATGTTTTGATTTAGGAATCTTTCATAATTTCCAATATCCATATCGCATTCTCCTCCGTCTTCTGTTACAAAGACTTCCCCATGTGCAACTGGATTCATGGTACCTGCATCATAATTTAGATAAGGATCAATTTTGATACACGATACTTTTTGATCTGCTAATTGTAATAGTTTTGCAATAGATGATGTAGTTACGCCTTTTCCAAGCCCTGACATTACCCCTCCTGTCACAAAAATAAGCTTAGTCTGCACATTAAGAAAACAATTCTCCTGTTTTTGTATGTTTTGCTAAACAATTTGTTATGCTATAGATCTATAGTTTTAGCATTACATATTACATTCGTACTAAATTCTTTAATTTTTTTAACAGGTGTTTGGCATTTTAACCGGGCCTTTTTTATTTCATGGTACTCATATCTTTATGAGAACATCTAGTTAGTGTC
>JAAUVF010000162.1 GCA_012030815.1 Nanobdellota archaeon
ATGTTGATTCCTCCGATCTTCTGGTCGTGCCTCTTCATTTCCCGTATATTGCGGGTAAACCTTCTCCACAACACTTTGACTGATAGCAATGACGCTGAATGTTTGTGTATCCACGAGAAAGGCGAAAGATCCCTTGGTCAGAGAATTCTCCAAATCCCCAAATGCGGAAGACACGCTTGCCAGAGCGATATCAACGCCAGCTGTTCCGATGTACGTATCGTTGTACTGATATCCATCAAACGTGCCAGTATAGTAAATGGGCGCCACAGCTGAAATCAATGCCACACCTGGTTGTGCTATGTCCGGATAGGGGTTGATGAATCTGGCGGTTCGATTGGGATTGTCCGTGATAGCAGACTTGGGAGTAGGATCTTCTCTTCCGTTGTAGGCTGGCCCGACCGACTCTCCCAAATTCGAGGGCGCCCCATTGCTATAAACTGTCAACGGTGGAAAGTAAGGCAGCACATCTCCCCATGAAACCGTCCATGCGGCAGTGTACAACTTTTCGGCTGGTAGTGGAGCCTTGCCGGTACCTTCTGACCGTCCGTTCTGATGACTGACATACCATTCGGCCTCTCGAGAACGACGATCCACCAGCCACGGGAACAAATTGGAACTCGCATCAAAAGCCTTCATATCGCTTTGTTTGGTTCCCACATTTGGTGTGTTTTCCGATGTCGATACGTATCGATCCATCCGGCGATCCATTCGATCGTCCACCCATCCCAGTTGCGCCTCCACCGTAGTCTTGGGCACTGTTCCACGTCCCAACCAATCGTAGGAATAGGCCAGATCGGTGAGATCGGACATGCCTCCGACGATCCCTTCATTGAACATGGATTCTGTGTAATATTCCCGCATCAGTTCGACATCTTCAATGGCAGCCGCAAATGTGGATCGCGTTTCCCTCGATCGAAGACGAGTAATATCCAAAAGGTTGGGTACACTGCAAACGGCCAGTTCCTTGTTCTTTTCCGTTCCACTGGTCGTTGTCGAAGCAGTGCTGTTGCTGCTAGCGTCGGCATCCTCCTCCTCTGTCTGCAACTCTCTCCATGAGTTGAGCTCGCGAGCCGCATCCGCATCAAAATACGACGAGGCAATGGTATTCGCTCGTGATCCGGTCGCTCCCCGATGCTTGCCGTGGATCTCACCGGGAGAGGGAAGGGCACCCATATTTGCGATTAATAATATGATCATCACCAGCGATAACATCGCAGCGGTCCGTCCCTTTGTTTCCACCATTGCCGTTGTCATCATTGAAAGCATTCTTGCATATATTTTGGTAATAATATCTTGATTGCTGCAACGAAAGTGATTGTGCAGAGTCCGAAGTTGGCTCTGGAATGCACTGGGGTGGGCAATCAATCGTTCCAAATGTTCTCTTTTTCGAAAGGAACAGAATCTATTACTTCTGCGCGGAGCGAAAACAGCAGAGACGAATGCTGTTGTTTATTGTAGATGCTCCAGTAAGAACTGCCAGAAGCAAATAGATGCACTATGTTCTGGCTTCGGTTTTCGCCTTTCGCTTCAAAATTGTCGCTTGCTGTCTTGATACTTGTAATTCACAAGCGGCAGGAAGTCCTCCAAGAATCGAATTCCACTAGCATGAAGGACTGATGATCTTGACCAGTGGGAGGGCGACAGGCCAGGACTTGTTCGGCACCGGTCGTGCAGCAAGAGAATACTAAAAACGACAAAGCAGTATCTGTGGCAGGTGTTTTTTTTATTTGTTGGTGTCGTCGTCAATCACTTATTAGTAGTTCGAGCGATGCATGATACACTCTCTCAGCTGCCAGTTTCGCCGCTTGCGTCCGAAGAAGAAAGTGTATGGCTTTGCTGCGCGCGCCTTGTGATGGGACATTCGAGCTTTGGATGACCAGTCTCATAATAACTCTTCTTTCTGACCAATATTTAATTAAAGGACCGGATGAATGATGACTTCACATCAACTGGTAGTAATGTCAGAGTGAGGCCACCTAGCTAGTTGTCTGTCCGTGATCAAAATGCTTATCAAAGGAGTCGAAATGGCCCTCTTGCGAACCTAAATATGCCCTTTCTTCATCTATCCTTCTCGCCAGGGGTTGAGATTTTTGATCCTTTGCACGTGTGACGGATAGTAGTCGAGACAGGCGCCACCGATTGTTATCACAACCATCGGGGGTGCAAGTACGTCGTAACAACAACTGGAACAACACGTATCTCCATAGCTTCATTCATCGTGTCAGAAAGGCATCGTCCTTTCCTCTTCTTTGCATTATCATCGGTAGACAATACACTGCATCACAGCATCAGCAAAACAACACAGTTGCATCCTACTCCCCAGAACAATCGACAACAACAAGATGACAGTGTTATCGATCGACGCCACGGGCGCTATCAAGCGAATCTCCAACAACAAGTTGAAACAAGATGAAATGAAGAAGGAGAAAGCGATTCCTGGTTTGTACAGCAACCATTCTCTCCGGTCAATATCTCCGCTTCCACTGGAGCAGCGACCGCCACAGAGCACTCTTGGTGATACCAACAGTGCCTCGCACGACGATAGCGTGAATTCCATGAACAGTGAAGATTTGGTCCAGCGGATACGGACCGTCGTCGGTGGCGGCCAAATTCTACGAAGTGCGAGCTTTGGCCGCCATGAACAAAGTCCAGCAGACGCAGCGAGAGCTGGCCGTGCTGCGCAGCAACACCATCCCGGCCCTGGTTACCGAAATCCTGCAAAAGTTGAGCAACGAGTTGTGGTATCTGAACAGCCGAGCGACGCCCACTACTTCTCCCGTATCCCCAACCTGAACCGGATGATCCTGGACAAAAAGGAGTTGTTCAACACCACTTACGAAGCGGAGTTGGGCAAAATCATCGACAAAGAGGTGGGCCGCAAGCTCACCCCCTATCTCTGGCCCGACAGCAGCGAGGCCATCCCCGACAACCTCAGTCTGAAAATTGGTCATCCTCAAACCCACCGATGACGGCTCCGAAGTTCCAGCCTGGATCGAGCGCAAGGGCAGCAACTTCCGCGAATATCAAAATACCCTCTTCTTCGCCCTGGCCGACACCGCCGCCTTTGGCAAGATGCGCGAGGATGTCAAAACCTACCTGGCTCTGCAAGAGATCGAGGCGATGGTCAAATCGGGCGAGATGGCCCAGTTGGAAACCAAGAAAGACGAGATCCAGCGCCGCCTGCGCGACATTCGACGCGACTTCTCCTACAACGTGCGGCGCATGTACCACACCCTCCAATTCGGCTCCCGCAA
>JAAUVF010000163.1 GCA_012030815.1 Nanobdellota archaeon
TCCCAATGACAGGATGAATTTTTTTTATTGCCTCTGGCTTAATTCCTCTTCGTCTAAGTGATTCTAAGGTAGGTAATCTTGGATCATCATACCATGATACTTTACCTTCTTCAATTAGTGGTTTAAGAATTCTTTTAGAAATTGGCATTCCTTTGAATTCAAGCCTAGAAAAAAAATCTTGATATGGTTTTCGCATATTTAGCGCATCTAAAATTGCATCAATTAACTCCTTTCTAAGTTCAAATTCTTTTGAACGAAATGCATGAGTTACTCCGTCAATACTATCTTCAATTGCTACTGCAAAGTCATAACTTGGCCAAACCCGATATTTGTTTCCAAGAGTATAGTGTTTTTCTTCAATTATTCTAAATAATACTGGATCACGCATTACTGCATTATCTGCTTTCATATCGCCTCGAAATCTTATGATTGCATCCCCTGGCTTGAATTTATTGAACATTTTTTCCCAGCCTTGATTGTTTTGCTTGATATCTCCTCTACTACATTTGCATGCTTTTCGCTCTTTCCTATTTTCGCTAATGTCTTCTCTTTTACAAGTGCAGACGTAAGCTTTTCCAGAATTGATTAACTCGATGCCTTTTTCATAAAATATCTCCATATCATCTGAGGTATTTTTTATAACATCAAATTTTATCCCTAACCAGTCAAGTCCTACTTTAATTGCAGCATGATATTCCATTCTTTCAGCTTCTGGATTTGTATCATCCATTCTCAAAATAAATTTCCCACCATACATTTTTGCATATTCTGCATTGATGATGGCTGCTTTAGCGTGTCCTATGTGAGGATAACCGTTGGGCTCTGGTGGAAATCTTGTTATTACTTTTCCCTGCTCAGCATTTTTTAATGGTGGCAGACCTTCTCTCTCTTCATTTTTCTCTTTTGGAATTAAAATTTCTGGAAAATTAACTTCTATTTCTTTTAGTTGCTCTTCAAATGATGTTTGATTTATTTCTGCAACAATAATCTTGATGTCTTCTGATATTTCTTTTGCTCTGGTTCTAAACTCTGGTTTTGTTCCAAGTATTTTTGCTAACACAATTTTATCTTGAGTTTTTCCCTCATGTTCAAATGCATTTTGCAGAGATATTTTTCTAATCTCTCTTCTTACATCTTCATCCAAAGTATCTGTCCTGTTTTGCTGTTTACTATGCCTTTTTTATACTAACTCTACCTAAATTTAGGCAAAATTCAATATTTTTTATGTGAGGAATGATTTTTTAGTTTTTTATTCAAAAGATTTACTGTTTTCTTTTCTGTATTGGAATTTCTAGTAACTTACACTTTGAGTCAATTAGCATACACTGTGAATGAATTTGCTCAATTGTAACAAATCCACATTTATGACAAAAAAACTCAATTTCTTTCTTACACACATGCATTTTTTGTTTACTTCTAGCATTTCTCCACATTTTCTACATGATTCAATTCTCATTGATTTTATAACTTCCATATGCTAGATTATACTTGGTAAGCTAAGAAGCTTACTTGTACAATGAATAATTTACTCCAATCTATAATCTACTATAACATATCATAATCATGAAAACACAAATCATTCAGAAAAACAATACCTGGAACAAAATGGTTCATGCCCCATTCAAAAAGGTTGTAACATTTGACCTTATTTGTATGGGTCTTGGAATTATGATGGGCGTTGGAATAGGCGCTTACTTGGTTGCAGGAGCATAACCTCCTAACCTACTTTTTATTTAATATCCTGCATAACGAATATTGATTCTATAAAAAATATGTTAAGTAGATAAGAATAGTCTATTTAATACAAAAAACCTAAAGAAATTATTATAATTTCACTATGAGTCGTCTACAATTATTTTTAACCAGCGACAATGATGAATAACTAATGGCTGATCTCATTGATAATACTGCAAATTATGTGTTGGATCTTGCTAGTCCTCAAAGACTAAATATTTTATTTAGATTACTAAGTAAAGATTCTACTCCTACGGAAGTAGCAAAGGAATTAGATTCAACAAAACAAGAAGTTCATAGAAATTTTATCCGATTAGAAGAAAGTGGTCTTATTGAGAAAAAAATAATGGAAAGTATAATACAACTACATTTGGTGAAACAGTTTGTACTCAAGTTCCAACGATTGTATTCTTTTCACAAAACAGAAAATATTTTGAAGAACATACATTTACTGATATTCCATACAAATTTAAAATTCGATGTGGACAACTTGCAGTCAGTCAGCATGTTAAAGGTATTTCAAAAGTACTTGAACATTGGAAGACTATCTATAAAAATTCAAATGAGTACATTTATGAAATATTGTCTGAAGCTCCCTTAGATCTGATAGAACCATTAGTTAAGCAAATTAAAAAAGGAATAAAATTTCAGTATATTTTCTCTGAATCTACAGTGGTTCCAAAAGGAAGAAAGGCATTGTTAAAAAAATTAGGTTTTAACAATCTTATTGAAAAAGGATTGATAGAAAGAAAAATGGCAAAAACCGTTCAAACTGTAATGATTCTAAATGAAAAAGAGGCATGTGTTTTGTTTCCTAAAAAAGATGGAAGTTCTGATCTTACTGAGATGTTTTATAGCGATGATCCTATGTTTCATGAATGGTGCCTTGACTATTTCCGATTTTGTTGGTATGGTTCAGATGAATTCATAGAAAGCAAGCTAAAAGAATAACCCTGCTTCTATTTTCAATTAATTCTATAGCATCATTTTTTTGTAGGTATGAATTAAGTTACATGATGTCTAATGATGTCATGAAATCATTAATTATATTGATTCAAAATAATTTTGGTGATGCAGATATTCTCTTAAGAATTTTAAATAATCTTAAAAATGAAAAACCATTGTTTCCACCTGACAAAGAATATCTTGATAATGTTTTAAAAAAATATTTTCCTAATGAAAACTTTTGAGCTTTTCATGACTTTTTTTGAAAGATACTTGCTAAATCTACACACTTCTTTTAACTACAAAATCTAAGAGATCTATTAATTC
Organism: Nanobdellota archaeon; assembly: GCA_012030815.1. Next base: position 3,007 of record JAAUVF010000163.1, read on the forward strand.
TGTTTTAGCAGAACCTGAATATTTTGCAAGTGATTTTTCTGCCATAGATGCGTATTGAAACGCCTGTTTTCTTACTTCGTCTTCTATCCCAAGTGAACGAATAACCCCTACTGCATTTTCTAGCTCATTTTTACTTGCTTTTGGATTCCCAAATGCCTTGAGAATGACTTTTTTGTCTTTCCCATTGGCTAATTTTATTGCCATGAGAATTGGAAGTGATTTCTTTCCTTCTCT
>JAAUVF010000164.1 GCA_012030815.1 Nanobdellota archaeon
CTGCAAATTTAAAGGATTTCTTCCTTTGAGTAAAAAAAGTTGATTAGTAAAGGATATAAACATATAAAATAATATAATATAAATGATAAATTTATGATAAAAATAAATTTCAGGCATAGAAATTAAGGAAAAAATTCCAACTATACATTTTTCCAATAATTTTAGCAGTGTTTTATGAAAAAGAGGATCCATCATCATTTGATTAAAAAAACCAAAAACAGTATTGAAAACAATCTTAGAATTTTCCTGTAATTCTTATTCAATGAGAAATTGTATATTTAAAAAAGCTTATAATTGTCCAAACTAGAGTCAAAATACATGGCAGAATTTCAATCAGTGGCAGAAGTAAAAAAGATGCGAAGTGGAATTAATCTAAAAGCCGAAGTAAAAAGTAAAGGAGATCAAAGAACGGTTAATCTCAAAACAGGTGGTACCGTTGATGTATGTGATGCAATCATAACTGATGGATCAGATGATCTTAAATTAACATTGTGGGGAGACGACATTAAAGCAGTAAATGTTGGAGATACAGTTGTGATCACAAATGGATATACAAATGAGTTCAAAGGGGAAGTATCCTTGACTAAGGGTAAATTCGGTAAAATGGAAGTTAATCCTCAATAGATTTGAGACATTACAAAAAACAATTTTTTATTTTAAAAATTTTTAATCAGTTTTTATAGAAATTTCTTTTATTATTTTGAATATTTTTCCAGTCAATAAAAGACATAACTATGCCTATTAGCAATATGATAATTCCCAAAATTAACAAAATGCCAGACATTGCTAAAGGCATCACCCTATTCATAAAAGTGGAATTAGGATCAGATAATGCATTAGAATTATCAGGATCTTCTGAAAGCATGACTACCACATCAATAATTTCAGAACCATGATTTTGAATTTCAAAGTTCAAAGTATCAGTTTTAGTAATTTCTAGCACCTCAAACATGATTGGTCCATCTTGGAAAAATAAACCGTACTCATCCCCATAAATATTAGAAATGGATATTGAAATGTTATCATCCTCATTGTAATTAATTATCTGGACTCCCCATAACAAAGGAATATTTGATGATTTAGTACTGTATGAAAAATAACCAAATCCACCAGGCAGGATAGAAATATCATCAGACACTTGATTAAACATCCCTTCAAACATTGAAGGGGCGTAAAATCATTATTGCCAGTTACATTAGAAGTTGGAAAAACAGACACGATAATCAAAAGAGATACAACAACAAGAGACAGTCCAGATATGCAGATAATAGGTCCTCGATTTTTCATTGTAACTAAAATAGTAAAAACAAAGCCCACTTTAACGCTAGCGATACATTTAGAGAGTAAATTATAGCGGTGTGAAAAATAAGATAGAATTATCGTCTAGACTTTTTGTTTTTTGATTTCTTTTTGGATGCTTTCTTTGAAGGAGCTTTTGATTTCTTTTTGGATTGCTTTTTAGCAGATTTTAGTCTAGATAATTTTCGTTTTTTAGCAAGAATTACTTTAAGTGAAGAAGATGCTTTTCAAGTGCTTTAGCAGCAGTTTCTTCTGCCTTAGTTTTTCGCTCCAAATCCTTGGCAAGTTTTTCAGCTGCCTTGTGACTGGTACTCATCGTTTCACGCAATGTTGGCTTTGATTTAGCCTGTTTTTGGATTTTTGTGCTTATCTTTGATTTAACATCATTAATTTTGTCAACCTCTTCGGCAATCCTTTTTGCTGTTTTTTCTCTGATTTTTATCTCTGATTCTAGTTCCTGAATATGGTCAGTAATTGCATTCATTCTAAATTTAGCATTTTGTTCCTCCTCGGGGTTTTTAGCAAATTCTAATTCCTGTTCAAAATTAATTAGTGCCTCTTTTTCACTAGCTAGACGGTCAGTTGCAGATACAAGTAATCGTTGAATGCTTTCTAATTGTGAAGTTTTTTGATTAAGTACGCCAGAAACATCAGTCACATCTTCTTTTTCAGATTCAATTTTTCTATCAATAGTATTCAAACCAGATGATGATCTTCTTTCAAGAGATCGGAGTTGTTGGAGTTGTTTTTCAGATTTTTTTCTGAGATTAGTTGCTTGTTGCTTCTTTTGTCTTAGTTTAACTACTAATTTTTCTAGTGATGCCAATAATCCAATGAAGACATATCCGTCGGTTAAGTTATGAATATAATCATGATTTGACTTACCAGTTAAGAAAATTAACATACGTTGATCGCAAAATTAGCTTTTTGAAAAAATATTAGTATAGAGGATTATAAAAAAAGGAATGGATTTTCATCCAAAAGATTTGCCAATATCTAAGACATATGATCTAAAAGACGTTAAAGATGCATCAGATGCAGTTGATGACATGATAAAGATAGGGTTCAACAATAGAAAAGAGGGTTTCAAAGTTTTAATGCCAAAAGAATCAAAACTCGCAAAAAGAATAGGGTACACAGTTACAACGGGAGTAACACATGGATTAAGACAAAAAATGAAATCAGAGACATAAAATATTGGACATACCATCATGACAAAGATCATTATGCCATAGTTTTGATTAGCAATAAAATACTAACAGAACTAGGTTTTTGATTTCTCAAATATTTTGTAAAGTTTTGTTCTTTTAGCCATTACACCAGCTAGCATCACACCGAGTACAGTTCCTCCAATGACATCCATTGGAAAATGTTGAAGAACATACACTCTGCTTATGGATACAAGTATTGGGTAAAGAAATAGCAAGTAGCAACCTCGCGGGAATCGTTCAGATAATGCAAACCCAAGAACTATTCCAAAGATTATTGCCCTGGTAGCATGCCCAGATGGATAAGATGCATTGTATCCGCCCTCACAAAATAATGCAAATGTGTCATGACTGATTTCAACTGGGAATGGGGTACCCTCATATTCAAAATCAGGCCTATCTCTATCCACACCACATTTTATGTATCCAGTAAGCAGTGTAGATAAAACAATTAAAATCATCAAGGTTATTCCAACTCTTCTAGTTTTTTTTATCAAAAGCATCAATATAGCAAAACCAAGCATCCAAACTGCATCACCACTTTCAGTAATGATTTGCATTACAATATCCAATGTAGGATTTCCAACACTATTAGCAACAAAAGAAATTACAGATTGATCAAAACTTTCTGTAATTTGGAAATAGACCAACATTGATAAAATTACAAATGAAATAGTAAGTAAAACAAATGACCGTGACCGTATATCAAAAATCCAATTTTGCAA
>JAAUVF010000165.1 GCA_012030815.1 Nanobdellota archaeon
TTTGTCATTTTATTTATTATTTCATTTGGGATTGTAGGAGCAGCTGGTTTCTTGCCCTGCGTCTCTTGCATCATCAAATTGTTTTTGATAACCATGTTCTGCCAACCAATCACGGAGAATTTGCTTGTCAAAAGATTCTTGAGTTTTACCGACTTGATAAGTATCCTTTGGCCATAAACGATACTCATCAGGACCTATAGAATCACCAAGTGTTATTTTTCCATCTAAAATTCCAAATTCTAATTTCAAATCAGCCAAGATAAATCCGGCATTATCGGCCATCTCAGACATTTTTTTGTAAATATCTATTGATGTTTTTCTAGCCATGCATATTGTTGCTCATCAACTAGTTTCATCTGAATTGCTTTTTGTTTGTCAATTGGAATGTCGTGTTCGGATTTTGTAGTTGGATCAAATATTGGCTCCAAAAGTTTTGCAGCGAGTACAGTCTCAGTATTGGCGGTAGTTTAATTTCACCTTTTTTCCATCGGCCAATTAGACTACCATAAAAGTAGCCCCTCACCACACATTCAATTGGAAGCATCTTCATTTTTTTAACAATAATTTCATTATCGGATTCTCTTTTTACAAAATGATTGGCTACAGGTAGTTGGTTAAACCAAAATTCTGCAAATTTGCACAAAACCTCCCCCTTTCTAGGAATGTTTTCTTTGAATTTTACATCAAATGCAGATACTCTATCGGAGAACTTGAAAAGCAGTGTATTTTCATCAATATCGTATAGATCCTTTACCTTGCCAGATGTAAGAAATTTTCACAGCCAAAACTATATCATAATTGGATTTAACTGCTCGGAATTCTATGAGCCCATCATACCAACCATCTTTGGTAGTTCACGATACGCTTTGCTTACAAAGATTCCATTATCGGCATTGATCATCACAAATTCCATTGAATTATCAGAGGGGGGAGAAATGATGATTTTTCACCAGGTTTGAGGGATCTTATATCAAGAATATCCCCATCTCCAAAATTCACATGAAGATTAGTCAATGGCTTTGAACCAGTATTTTGAATGGTTATTCTTCCAGTGATGAAGAGACTTTGCTTGTCAATTATCGGGTCCACAAACAGGTCATACTCTTGAGTAGATACTGACATTTTTGAAATATCTAGACCAAAAATTATTCCCATCACCCCGATAGAACTGCCAATTATGATGATTAGGACAGTGTATGATTTCACTGAAAATATAGAGTCTTTCTAATAATTAAGATTATTTTACTTGAACGCCGTTCCAAAATGCTACCATTCCTTTGATCTTTTTGGCAGCATCGTTTGGTTCTGCATAGTACCATGCACAATCTTTGTTGGTTTTCCATTAACTGTAACAGAATAATAGTTTGCCATTCCTTTCCATCCGCAAAATGTAGTCAAATCTGTTTTTTTAAAATATGCTGATTTTATCGAACTTATTGGAAAATAGTGATTCCCTTCAACTACTACAGTATCATCACTTTCTGCAATTACCTCATCATTCCAAATTGCTTTCATATTTTATTTCTCAAAAAACAATATTTAAAGAAATACAACCTACGATTTGTCTTGCTCTGGGATTACAGATAGTGTAGTAGTAGAGATAACATATTTTACTTTTCTAATCTTTTTGGTAATTGTATCTTCTAGTTCTTTGGATGTATTTGCCTCTACTTTTACAAAAATATCAAAAACCCCAAATGTTCCTCTTGCCTCTTTTACGTTATCAATTTTAAGTAAATCACCCATTACATCCATCTCATGTGCCACTTGGCTTTTGACTAGAACATATGCAGTTTCCATCTTATTCTCCCTTCATCTCTAGACGTGTTTTAAACTCTGGGGTAATTCCCAATGAATCATAGTTTCCAGAAGAGCATGTAAAGCACATTGAATCCTTTGGTATTCCAACAGCTGCTGCAAGGTTTTGAGCGTCATTATACCCCAAAAAGTCAGCACCAATACTTTTTCGTACCATTTCAGTTAGTTCAGATTCAGTCATTTCTTTGCCTTCAGAAAATGTTGCCAACTCATCTTGAGATGGAAAATCGATTCCGGCATAACATGGATATTTGATTGGAGGATATGTGATTACCATGCTGATTTTTTAGCACCTGCTCGTCGCAGTGCCTGAATAATTGCCTTTGAGCTTGTACCCCTTACAAGACTATCATCAATTACAACAACATGCTTTCCATCAATTATTTCTCTAATTGGAATAATCCAACGATTAATTTCAATTCTATCGCTTTGATGGGGTTCAATAAAACTTCGTAGGGGTCCTTTCTTGCTGTATCTATCTTTGAGTAATCCTTCATCAAATGTCAGACCAAGTTCTTGGGCATATCCCAAAGCTGCAGGCCTTGCAGAATCTGGAACTGGAATAACAAGGTCCGCATCTTTAATTGGGAATTTTTTTGCCAAAAATCGTCCAATATTTTTTCTTGAGATGTAGATGTTTGCACCTTCCATGTTACTTGAAGGATGTGCAAAATAAGTAAATTCAAAAGAGCAGTGTGCCCTTGATGAATCTTCGGAGAATCTTTCAGTTTCCAATCCATTTTTGCTAAGTTTGATTAATTCACCAGGCTTTACATCACGTTGTAATTTTGCACCAACTGCAGAAACAGCAGATGATTCTGAAGCAACAATGTATGTGTCATCAGATTCCTTGTAACCCAAAACCATAGGTCTGAATCCCTTTGGATCTCGTGCTGCATAAACAGAATTATCATCGGAGATAAATGTAAAACAATAAGAGCCAACCATCTCATTTTTCAAAATTGACAAGGCTTTTCCCATTTGACCATTTTCAGAAATTAAGGACACTAGTCTTTGAGCTGCAACCAAAGTATCACTTGCATTTTGAGGGGTAAAAGAGCAGCCGCCTACTAGATTGGATAATTCTTGGACGTTTGCAATTGTTCCATTGTGAGCAATGCAAAGATCCTTTACTTTGAGGGGTTGGGCATTTTCAAGTGTACTTCGCCCCATAGTAGAATATCGAACATGGCCAATCACTGCAGGAGAAGCATATTCTTCACAAATTTTCTTAAATTCAGATGACGCACCAGAAACAAGACCCAATCTTTTTAGTGGTTCTTTGTTTGGTATTGCAACTCCCCAAGCTTCTTGTCCTCTATGTTGTAATGCTCTTAGAGCATCAATTGCCATTGGAACGACATTAGTTCCACTAAGACTAAAAATTCCAACTACGCCACAATTCTCCTT
>JAAUVF010000166.1 GCA_012030815.1 Nanobdellota archaeon
GATACATTTGATCGAGAAAGGATAATTGATTGCATGTTTGATCCTATCACGTCATCTATTTTGGCTGAACTTGAAGATGGTGAGAAAGAGTGTTACTTCTTAGCAGATAAATCATCAATTTCTGAAAATGAGGTTTTTGAAAGACTTTCTTACTTGGTAGAGCATGGGTTTATTATAAAAAACTCTGTAAATGGAAAATTCATTTTTTCTGCAAATACTGAAAAATTAACTCAAATTGTAGAAAATAGTGACACCTTTAATGCAACCATTGAAGGATTAGAAAAAATGGATAGTTATCTTAACTAAAAGATCTCTTGCGATTTTTAATTGCATAAATTGGAACTATTATCATGCCAATTAATCCAATTATGAGAACATATAGAGAAATAAATCCTAGCGATTTCTTACCTGCATCTGGTTCGGGTCCTATGACTCCAAAGATCTTAACTTCTTTATCATTGTATTTTCAATAACTAATTTGTACGTGCCAGAGGTAGTGATTTTGAACTTTCCTTCAAAATCTCCTCCATTGATTGACTTCGATTCTATTTCAACATCAAATGGATCTAATATTTTTACTTTAACCCCTTTAGAATCCACTATCTGAATTGCATAAATTCCATTTTGTGTTTCACTGGTCTCTAACTCAGCTGGAATTGTCAAACTTTCTCCAAACTTAATTTGCCCTTCTCCATTGATCAAATCCTCAAATATTATTTGATTTCCATAAAATGACAAAATTATTCCTGCACATACTATGCCTCCCACAATCACAAAAAGGATTCCTGTTTTTGCATATCTTGCTTGTGATATTCTTTAGTTTAAACCTAATTTTTTAATAACTTGAATTCATTCTATACCAAAAGTTAGATTAGACTAAAAAAGTTAGCCTAGGCTAACTTTTAAATAAGTAAATCATACATGATGATTGCAATTGAAATTTAATCGATCGAACGTTATGCTTCTAGTGATTTCTGTATCTGTTGGACTTTCAATAATGATGGTTTTTCCAGCAATATCTGAGGCTCAGTCTGAGCAGAAAACATTTGTTACTCATTCTGGTGCAGTTGTAAAAACATCTGGTGAAGTACTTGATCCGCTTTATACTGTATCGTCTGTAGAGTTTGATCCTGATGAATATTTAAGAAATTTTGAATATGGGCGATTATCTGTGTCTGAAACTGGACAAACAATCCGTGATTACACAATAATTGCAGAAGATGATAAGATTCAAGAAATTTCCCCTGGAATATTTTACAATGTTTGGACTTTTAATGGGACTGTACCAGGCCCTACAATAAGATCTACTGAAGGTGACCTTGTTAGAATCCACTTCATAAATAATGGCTCAAAAGAACATACTATACATTTTCACGGAATTCATCCAGCTGGAATGGATGGTGTTTTTGAACCTGTAGGTGGTAATGGTGGCCAATTTATTTATGAATTTGAAGCTGGACCTGTCGGAGTTCATCCTTATCATTGCCATGTTATGCCACTTGAAGAGCATATAGTTCACGGTCTTTATGGTGTCTTTATTGTTGATCCTAAGGAAAAACGTCCACCTGCTGACGAAATGGTGATGGTCTTAAATGGATTGGATACTGATTTTGACACTGAAAATAATTTTTATGCTGTAAATACTATTCCATTTTATTATCAACACCATCCAATCCAGATTAACACCAACGAATTGATTCGAGTTTATGTTGTTAATATGGTAGAATTTGACCCAATAAACAATTTACATCTTCACGGTAATTTGTATAAGTATTATCCAACAGGAACTGATCTTGTTCCATCATTTTATACTGACATGATAACATTATCGCAAACTGAACGTGGTATTATGGAATTTGAATACAAATATCCTGGAAAAATATTTTGTTTCATGCTCATAAGGTAGAGTTTTCTGAAAAAGGATGGGTTGGAATATTTCTTGTAAAGGATAATCCTAATAATTCTCAGAAGGTAGATTATGGAACGCAGTGATAATTCATCTAAAGGCAAGGTTATTGCAAGTGGCTTAATTCCATTTGCATTTGTTATCATTATGATGGCATACATATTCGGGCCTGGTGCTGATTTGTTGGATCTAGGAGTACCTTTACCTGAAATAACTATTGAAAAAGTAGATTTTCATGATTCTGAAATACAAGCAACTGTGAGAAACACTGGACCAATTCCAATTGAGATAGCCATGGCAGATGTTAATGATAGAATTCAACCTGCAGCAGTAGAGCCAGATAGATTTCTTGAACGATTCGAGACAGCATTGGTTAGAATTCCATTTGAATGGAATGAGGCTGAACCATACATAATAGGAATTACCATCAATGATGGAACACGTTTTGAAAAAGAGATAGAAGCAGCAGCTCCTGCACTAGAACCCACTATCGATCTTGCAATATTTTTTGCAATAATTGGAACTTATGTAGGAATAATCCCTGTAATGATAGGATTACTTTGGCTTCCTTTTATTAAGAAAATCAGCAAACAAAAATTTCATTTCTTTTTGGCATTAACTGCGGGACTACTATTTTTCTTGGCAATTGATTCAATTGAGGAAGCAGTAGAAGTATCAAATGAAAGCCTTGCTGGAAGTTTCAATGGAATTTTGCTCATTGCAACAGTAATTGTATTGTCTTTTCTTGGATTATTTTATTCAGGAAACAAATTGGTTTCAAAAGCCAATTCTTCAAAGCTTGCAAAACCTGTTGCAATTGCATTAATGATATCAATTGGTATTGGGCTGCACAATTTTGGAGAAGGTTTAGCAATCGGTGCATCTGTTGGTTTAGGTTCTGTTGCATTTAGTACATTTCTGATTGTGGGCTTTGCTTTACACAATACTACTGAAGGAATTGCAATTGCAGCTCCAATGTCTAGAGAAAAATTAATGATTGGAAAACTAGCAGCTATGGGAATGATTGCTGGCGCTCCAGCCATTTTTGGTGCATGGCTTGGTGGTTTTGTATATTCTCCTTTTACATCAATAATCTTTCTTTCAATAGGTGCAGGTGCAATATTTCAAGTAATTATAGTAATTTTGAAATGGATTAGAGATGAGGGTGACAGTACACTTTCTAGTGCTTCTGTAGCCTCTGGATTTGCATTAGGCATGTTAGTTATGTACATAACAAGTATCTTAGTCTAATCCGGTTCTGGGTGTATTGTAATTACCGCGTTTTAATTTGAGATCTTATGA
>JAAUVF010000021.1 GCA_012030815.1 Nanobdellota archaeon
ATCATCCAAAAAATTGAAATAATTTCTTTTTTAATTGACTTGTATTGCTTTTTGATGTGTTATCTGATCTAGTGAAAATTGATAATATCTTACTAATCATAAAAAATATTGGTGCCGTATCTGAAATTAGGAGTAACTCATTGAGTATCAAGCAAAAAGAGAAATGGATTACAATAGGCGATAATGATGGTCCAGCTCATATGCACCTTAACACTGAATTAATAAAAATTGCAGAGTTTATTGAGGAACAAAAACCTGAAAGAACAAGTTTTAGCGTACAGTTTTTTGATCAAGAAGGTGGCCGTATTTTAGGTGCATTTTTTACAAAAATGTATGATCCGAGTAACAATTTAGATCCTACACGAAAGCAACTTTATGATAATCTACGTCAAAAATATAGTTCAAAGATTAAATTTTAAAAAAAACCTTGTCTGAAAAGGACAAGGAGAAAAATTTTTTATTGTTGCAATTGTTTTTTCTTCTTTTCTTTTTCAGACTGTTGTTTAGCTAATTCTAATTCTTCATTTGTGTGCTTGAATTTTTTCAATCTGAATTCAGTTTACATTCTATATATAAAAACTGCACAGTTCCTCGCAAGTGGAATCTAAGCGTAAATTTTGTATTTCTTAATAGCCAACCGTGTAAATGGGTTTTTTCCATTTATTCCGAGATTTAGATTCTTTACTGCTATTTCAGCCATCTTTGCTCTAGTCTCTTTAGTTGAACTGCCTATATGAGGTGTTAACACAATGTTTTGTATCTTTGTTAATGGATGCTTTTTTCCAATTGGTTCAGTTTCAAATACATCTAACGCAGCACCTGCAATGATTTTTTTCTTCAGTGCTATTCCCAGATCTTTTTCGTTAATAATCCTACCACGTGCAGTATTGATTAAGAATGATGTTTTTTTCATTTTTCTAAAAACTTTCATGTCGAATAATTGATTGGTTTCTTCTGTATGTGGTATATGGATGGAAATTATGTCACTTTGTGATATCAAATTATCTAATGTGACATATCTCACTCCCAGCGATTTTTCTTTATTTTTTGATATGGGCTTTCTATTATGATAAATTATTTTCATATCAAATGCTTTTGCTCGTTTTGCCAGAGTACTTCCAATTCGCCCTAATCCAAAAATTCCAAGAGTTTTTCCTTGAAGATCAATTCCTACATAGTCATATGCCCCGTAAATCTGTCTCCATCTACCTTCTCTGATTATTTTGTCTCCTTCTGAAACTCTGCGTAAGATATCGAGGATCAGCGAAAATGCCAAATCTGCGGTTGCATCTGTAAGTACCTCAGGCGTATATCCAACACGAATTTCTTTTTTATTGCATATTGTGTATCTATATGATCATGACCTACACTGTATGTACTAATTACTTTGAGATTTTTTGCAGAATCTATAATCTCTTTATCTATTTTATCATATGGAAAACAAATCAATCCATCTACATTTTCAATTTTTTTTAATAGTTTTGTTTTTGGAATGGGAATCTGTCCTGAATGGATTTCTACCTGGTATTTCTTTTTTAATTCATTTAATGCAAAATTATGCAGTGTTCTGGTAAGAAATACTCGCTTTTTTTCCAATATCTGTGATATTTGTCTCAAACCATTTATACGATTTCTTTCTAAATAATGAGATGCCAAAAACAGAAACTGAAGAATTTGCAATTTGTGTTGAATGTGGCAATTCTATTGAAAAATGTGTATGTGTTTGTCCTTATTGTGGTGAACGAGACAAGTGCGAATGTGTGTTATTTGATTCAACTACGGGTGGTTAGCATAATTTATCCATCATATTATTAATGCCTAAAATGAGAATAATCAGTATGAGTTCTGTTGATTTTACTTGGTTAATTGGTGGTCCACAGGGAAGTGGAGTGGATTCCGGAGCTAATGTTTTTTCCAAAGTTTGTGCTGAGAAGGGATACCGTATTTTTGGAAAGAGGGAATTTTATTCAAATATCAAAGGCGAGCACAGTTATTTTGTAGTTCGAGTCTCAGACCGTGAAATTCGTTCAAATGTAAACGATGTTACATTGATGGCCTCTTTTGACGCTGAAACAATTTTCAGACATTATGATGAGGTCTCAAGTGGCGGCGGAATAATATATGATTCTGATCTAAATGAAATAACTACCGACGAAGTAAATACATTGGATAATTATTTCAAAAAAAGATTACACTTGGAACTTGAATCAAAAAATAAACCCTTTACAATTGCAGGAGTTCTTGAGATTGCAAAAGAAAAAGGGGTCCATCTTTATCCTGTATCTTTTAGGGAGATACTGTCAAGTCTTGCTGAAAAAACTGAAAACCCTAAACTCCGAGGGTTAATCAGAATGTTTAACGTACTTGCAGTATTCATTATCTCTGGGATTGATCAAGATGCCTCTTGATCCTTTGTTATTATCTATTGATTCTATCTTTTCAAAAAAGCCAAAGATTGCAGAAATAAACAAGCAAGCAGCAGAGTTTTCATACGATTATGCCAAGTCAAACTTTAACTCATTTCAGTATTCTTTAGGTGGGATAACTAAACAACCAGATACAATTTTGGTGCAAGGTCACTTTGGAACTTCAATTGGAAAAATGGTTAGTGGCTGTAGATTCCAATCATACTATCCAATTACTCCAGCTTCTGATGAAAGTGTCTATCTTGAATCAAATGAACTATTAGAAATTCAAATGATAGACCTGGTTCAACTATTGTAATTCAAACTGAAGATGAAATATCTGCGATGGGTATGATGATTGGTGCTGCATTAACTGGTACACGCTCTTCTACATCTACTTCGGGACCTGGATTTGCATTGATGACTGAGGCATTAGGTTGGGCAGGAATTAATGAAGTTCCTGTTGTAGTTACTCTCTATCAGAGAAGTGGTCCATCCACAGGTCTTCCTACAAGACACGGACAAGATGATTTACTTTTTGCAGTAAATGCAGGACATGGGGACTTTCCAAAAATTGTTTATGCCTCTGGAGATATTGAAGAAAGCTTCTATGATACTGGAAGATGTTTTAATTATGCTGATGTATATCAAATTCCAGTTATTCATATGATGGACAAATTTCTCTCAAGCTCTGTTGTAACATGCAAAAGATTTGATCCTACAAAAATTTCTATTGATAGAGGCTTACTGTTAGATAAAATCGATGGTGAGTACAAACGATTTGCTTTTACTAAAAATGGAATATCACCACGTTCTAGATTAGGACTAGATAATGGTGTATTTTGGAATACTGGAGATGAATCCGACGAATTTGGCCATATTACCGAAGATCCTCAAGTTAGAATAAAAATGATGGACAAAAGAATGTCTCGATTAGATTTGATCTTAAAACAAGTTCCTCCTGAAGAACAATTTGTCTCATTTGGAGTACATGATATTACTATAGTCTCTTGGGGTTCTACTAAAGGTCCTATTTTGGATGCTCTTTCTATGCTTAAAAAAGAAGGAATTGATATTGGATTTATTCAAATTAAATTGATTCATCCATTCCCAGCTGAACATGTGAAATCCCTCCTAAAAGATGTGAAAACGATCATTGACATTGAAGCAAACCACTCAGGACAATTAGGTAAAATTCTAAAACAAAACGTAACACGTGAGATTGATTATTTTATTTTAAAATACACTGGACGAGGAATGACCAGCACTGAAATTTATGATTCGTTAAAAAAGATAGTTGAAAATAAGGCAAATAAAAGAGAGGTACTAAGTCATGGCGCTTAAACTAGCTGATTACAAAACCGATGTACACAACGATTGGTGTCCTGGATGCGGTGATTTTGGAATTGTTAATGCTTTGCAAATGGCATTAGCAGAAATGGGAATTGAACGCGATAAGGCAACAATTTTTTCCGGTATTGGCTGTTCTGGAAAAACATCTCATTTTATCAACACATATGGTGTTCATACCCTACATGGAAGAGTTTTGACTTTTGCTCAAGGTGGAAAACTTGCAAATCCTGAGATGACTGTAGTTGCAGTTGGAGGTGACGGTGACGGATTAGGAATTGGTGCAGGTCATTTTGTTGCAGCTGGACGACGAAATGTAGACATGACTTACATAATATTTGATAACGGTGTGTATGGGTTGACTAAAGGACAAGCTTCTCCAACATTAAAACTGGGTGAGAAAACAAAATCACTTCCATCTCCAAACACAAACTATAATGTAAATCCAATAGGACTGGCAGTTGCTAGCGGTTTTACATTTGTAGCTCGTGGGTATTCTTATGATGTTAGACATCTAAAAGATTTAATCATTAAAGCTGTACGCCATAAGGGACTATCTTTTCTTGACGTCTTACAACCGTGTCCGACTTACAATGATATCAATACAAGAGATTGGTATGCTGGAGTTGATTTAGCCAAAGAGTCAATGGAGAGACACTCTAGAATCTACAAGCTTGAAGATACTCATTTTGAACCTACCGTGCATTATAATGATGAAGTAGAAGTTAATGAAAAAATATCACAGGCCATGATCAAATCTCTGGAATGGGGCAATAACATCCCAATAGGCATATTTTATCAAAATGAACTGATTTCTGAATATTCTACTAGGCTATCTGATAAAATCCCGAATTACCTTGAAAACCCACCAGCAAAACAAGGAATATCTGAAAATGGATTACCTACTACTGATGTATCGACAATACTTGATTCCCTCAGAGTTTAGGATGTCTAAAACCTAATAAGTTATAGACTAGTTTAATTTTAGATCACCTTACTGTTGAACATAAACGAGGCAAATAAAATATTTAGAAAATCTATTATCAAAGGTTTCTTTGAACCCCAACTAGTTAATCTCGATTTTAAAAAATCAGCAGTTAAACACCCTTCAATAACTGACGATGGTTTGATGCAGTCTGACTTACTACATGTATTTTTTGATGTTGATACTGGTTCTGACTATCCTGATGCTGATGAATGGTTTATTGTAGAGTTGCTCTTTCCACATGATGTTAAGCTACCTGACAATCTGAAAGGGACTGATTATTTTACAACTATCTCTGTTGAGGATGGAAAGACGTTTTGGCATCATCGTGAACTGATTCGTTACAAATACGGTAAATCAAAAAACTTGATGATGCTTTAGAATTTCTAGAATCAAAATACAAAGAATTACACAGTTTACTTGAACCACTTCAAAAAGATCTCAAGTAATTACATTCCATCGATCGCCACTAAATGAATATCTCTTATTTTCTGATCTTGCAGTATTAAGACGCCATCTTGCTGATTGAGGATCAAATTTGTAATTTATTTCCCAAATATCTGATGGTAGTTTTTCTGGATCCAAATGATATGGAAGTAATTCTAAAACAAAATCTATCTTTTCAATTGCATTATCGTACAATTGTCTATCATCTGTATCTATGACAAATACTATTTTTGGGTCTCCTGAAAAATTTATGTTTATTTTTAATGCATTGCCTTCACCTCTGCGTCTTTTCATCTCTTTGAATACTGCCTTCATTTTCTCCCACCGTCTAAAATCAAACCACTGAAAGAATTCCTCATTAAAAGCAAGAGGTATGTCTAAATTTAAAAAACTGACAAAATTCTCATCATTAGATTCGATCTCTTCTTGTTCAATTAAGAATCTGGAATTCAAATATCCGTAAATTACTTCTATCTCCCAAGGCGATATTCCATAATATTGTAAAGATATTTTCAAATTTTCAGCTGTCATTAACTGTAAATCGTGAAAATTGTAATTAAAGCTTCAAAACTGGACATATTGAACCATATTCTCCTTAAAATTAAAATTATGGCGTAAAAAACACTCCATATGAAAAAGGAATTTGTAGTAAGAAGTATTGATTCTGCACCTGATGGCGCACCATATGTCGTTGTCTCTCTTTCTTCAGTTAAAGATCTTAAAGAAGGAACGATGCAATCTCCACAATCACCTTTGGAGCTCAAGGTCATGGGATTCACTAACATGAATGACATGATGAAGGATCTCAATAAGATGTTCTCAGGAATGGGAGGCGGAATGGGTATGCAAAGTGGTGTTACTCAACTAAAACTTGAGATGCATGAGTACAAGGAAATGGGATTATCTGTAGGAGATAAAGTATTTCTTGAATTAACCAAAGAAGAAACTTTGGGCGTATAACAAACCGACTTTTTATTTTTTAATTATTTTAAATCGTAATTACAAATTTTCCACAAAATAAAATATGCTGACAGTTCCAATTACAAATAACATTGGCTTCCATGCAAATACTGGAATGCTTGGGGTTGCAAGTTTTACTTTGTAATTATCAAAAACCGTATGAACATTTTTTTTGATTTTGTCGTGCCATATTTTGTAATCAACTTGATATTTTTTCATTATCTCTTCTACTTCGTATATGACAGGTGTTCTCTGTGATACTAGGTGTTGGAGATAATCTCTTGAAACTTCAACTTCTGCATGTATTCCGATCAATCCTTTTTTTAAATCTACCATTCTAATGTGCATCTCCCAAGGTTTCTTTAGTTTAAGATTCAAACCATTTCCAATTTGGTTAGGCTGCTTGTGTTCTAACTTGACTTTGGTGAATCCTTCAGGAAATGTAAAAATTTTCATTAAATCCTCAAAACTTTTCTTAACTACTATGTGGAGTTGCTCTACCCCTTTACTATCTACATTAATGCTGTGTTTTAATCCATCTAAAAATGAAAATTGTTTTTGGGTATTTTTGTTTAGATACTCCATTAATTCAGTCCTGAAAAACCCTCTATTTAAAGCAGAACCAATAAAATTTCTAGCGATTCGTTGGATTTGTTAAACCTCTAACGTATACACATTGATCTGGTGATATGGCAGTCTCCGCCGGACTAATTTTTCTATCCGTTAATTTAGCTCCCGAGTTTCTAACAATTGCAAAAGGCTTTGATTCTGCAGCTTCACCCATCTTGTGATTTGCAATCGTTGCAAGATTATCTACAACTGCTTGGAATGTGACCTTCAATGGATTTCCATCCAAGTCTTTTTCTGCTCTCATATCTAAAACTGGTTCAATCCCTGCACATGCTACTGCAACACCTGATGTTCCGATACGAGAAGGCATCAACCTACTATCTACTAAAATAATTCCTACATGGATTAAGAATTTTAAAAAAATCTTTCTTCTGATCTGTTCTGCTATGGTGTAGGGGTTTTTTGGATACAAAATTATTTTTCCCTTTTTAGCATTTGATTTATCGATTCCAGCATTTGGTGCCATTATATTATCTGCCGATGTAATGACAAACCCTGAAATTCCACCAAAGATTTTATCTGATTCTCGTAAAATTATCTCTGCAATTTCTGCTTTAATCTGAAACTTGTTGGAAACCTCAATTCCTTCTTTTGATGCTTTGACACTGTTAAGATTAACTAATCTTCCTTGGGAATTGGAGATATATTTTGTAGATATAACTATTACATCTCCGTCTTGTAGTTTTTCTTTATTTTTCTCTAATGTTTCTAACAACGCCTCAAAGACATCAAACTCACCTTCTTTTCTTTCTGAAAGTAAGGGTGATACGATAAGGGACATACCTGCAATGATATTTCTTTTCTTTTTTATTGTTATGCTACACCTAAAAGGTCTGAAAAGCTTTTAATCTGTATAGAGGGTTTTTTCGATTATGAACATTACTGAAAAATACTTGCACGTGCATCTGGTAGATCACAGGTATCTCCAGACGATGTAATTTTTGCAAATGTCGATAAAGTAATGGTTCATGATGTATCTGGACCTGGTGTAATCAAAGTGTTTGATAAATTAAAAAAACAAGGAATTAACGTCGATAAACTATGGGATCCGACAAAAGTTTGGGTTGCAGAAGATCACTTTGTTCCTTCTGCTGATAAGATGTCTGCTGAAAATGTGATTAAACTATCTAACTTCACAAAAATTATGGTATTGAAAAACATTTCAAATATGGTATGGGACAGTATGGAATATGTCACACTTTATCTCATGAAGAGGCATTAGTGTTACCTGGTGAAGTGTACGTTGGAGGTGACTCTCACACTAATACTACTGGGGCTCTTGGTTCTTTTGCTTGTGGACTTGGTCATACTGATGTAGCTTATGTTTTGCTAAATGGAAAGATTTGGTTTAAGGTTCCTCATACATTATACTTTAAGCTAAATGGAAAACTCCCAGATCATGTGATGGCCAAAGATTTTATTTTAAAATTATTGGTGATATTTCCACTGAAGGTGGTGCATACAAAACAATGCAGTTTGGCGGAAGTGGGATCAGTGCAATGTCTGTTGAAAGTAGATTGACAATGTGTAACATGACAACAGAGGCTGGAGCTAAAAATGGAATTGTTGAACCTGATCAAAAAGTAATTGACTATCTCACAAGTAGAGGTGCTAAAAATATCTCATTAGTTAATGGCGATGCTAATGCTGAATATGAAAAAATATACGAATATGAAGGATCTGAAATGGAACCGCTTATTGCAAAACCGTTTTCTCCAGAAAACATTGCTATAGTGAGAGAAGCACCATCTGTAGAGTTGGACAAATCATACATTGGTTCTTGTACTGGTGCAAAGTATGAAGATTTGGAAGCCGCTGCTAAAATACTAAAGGGAAGAAAAGTAAAGATTAGAACTGAAATCTTGCCAGCTTCCATTTCTATTTACAAACGAGCAATGGAAAATGGATTACTAACAATATTTTTAGATGCAGGTGTTACTGTAGGTCCACCCACATGCGGAGCATGTTGTGGTGCACATATGGGAGTTTTGGCAAAAGATGAAATCTGTATTAGTACTACAAACAGAAATTTCCCAGGACGTATGGGTCATGTCGAGTCCCAAACATATCTCTCATCACCATTAGTAGCTGCTGCATCTGCAGTAACTGGAAAATAACTGATCCGAGGGACTTGAATTGAAAGGTAACATCATAAAATACGAAAGAGACAATATTGATACTGACGTTATCATCCCTGGGCAATATCTCAAAGTTCATGACTATGCAGAGCTTGCGTTACATGCTATGGAGGGACTTGATCCTGACTTTCATTCAAAAGTAAAAGAAGGAGATTTTATCTTAACTGGAAGAAATTTTGGTTGTGGTTCATCACGTGAGCATGCTCCGATAGCACTGTCTCATTCTGGAATAAAGGCAGTACTTGCATTATCTTTTGCAAGAATCTTTTATAGAAATGCTGTTGATGGTGCATTTTTACTACCTATAGAAATTGATCAGGATGCATACTCTGATATTTCTGAAGGTGATCAAATTGATATTGATATTAAGACAAATCAAATCACTAACCTCACAAAAAATAAAACATACAAAATGAAACCATTCTCAGAGATTATTGGGAAAATTATAGAAGCTGGCGGTTTATTCAAATACAAACCAGATTAGGATTAAAATGGGAAAAACACTTTTTTGAAAAAAATTTGGGATGCTCATATTGTTGTAGAAAAACAAAACAGCCCATCCCTAATCTATATTGACAGGCATCTTGTTCATGAAGTAACTTCACCACAAGCATTTGATGGGCTTAGAATGAATAATCGCAAAGTGAGAAGACCTGATCTTACAATTGCAACAATGGATCATAATGTTCCAACAGATAATAGGAAACTTCCTATTTTAGAT
>JAAUVF010000167.1 GCA_012030815.1 Nanobdellota archaeon
CAATTAATGATAAAGGAGGTCCAACTAGGGATCTCCTAAAGGCATCAAGACAAGATAATTTTTTTACCAATATTTTCAATCGATCTTGTCAAGAATGTAATGAACCATCAATTGGTATAAAATGCTCAAAATGTGGTATTAAAACAACAATAGTTTATCGTTGTGGAAATTGTCGTGATACACTTGATAATCCATTCTGTGAAAAATGTAAACGAAAGGCATCATCTCACTCTCATCAATCATTTCCATTAAAAACAAAATTATTACTAGCACAAGAAAAAATGGGTTTACGTGCACAAGAGCCATTCAAAGGCGTCAAGGAACTAATTAATCAAGATAGAATTGCAGAGCCTTTAGAAAAAGGCCTAGTACGTCAAAATTTCGGTCTTACCGTATTCAAAGATGGTACTGTACGATTTGATGCAACAAATTCTCCTCTTACTCAATTTCAGCCTTCATGGATTGGTACGTCTATTGAGAAACTTCACGAATTAGGTTATACTCATGATATTGATGGAAAACCACTAACAAATCCAAATCAAACAGTCGAACTTCGAATGCAAGATGTAATAATTCCAAACGAGAGTGGAAGATATCTTGTATCTATATGTAAATACATTGATACTATTTTAGAGAAATTTTATGAAAAATCAATATTTTATAATGTTAAAAATACAGACGATTTAATTGGTCATCTGATCATTGGATTAGCACCTCACACATCTGTTGGTATTGTTGGAAGAATAATTGGTTATACTGAAACACACGTTTGTTTTGCTACTCCAAATTGGCATTCTGCAAAAAGAAGAGATGCAGATGGAGATGCTGATTCTATAATGCTATTGATGGATAGCCTACTAAATTTTTCAAGACAATTTCTTTCTGATAGAATTGGTGGTCTAATGGATGCACCATTATTAGTTCAACCACTTGTATTACCACATGAATCACAACCACAAGCACATAATCTTGAAGTTGTAAAATTTTTACCAATTGAATTCTTTAAAACTACAATTCAACAAAATAAAGCATCAGATCTTACATGTGTAGAAATTATTAAATCACGTTTAGAAACAGAAAGACAATTTTTTGGATATTATTTCACTCATCCTACAACTTCGCTTACAACATCAAAATCACGTAGTGCATATTCAACACTTGGTTCTATGCTTGATAAATTTGATATGCAAATTAAAAATGCTGAACTTATCGATGCAGTAAACACATCTGAAATAGTTTCTAATGTTATTTCCACTCATCTTGTTCCAGATATTATGGGAAACCTTCGTGCTTATGCTAGACAAAATTTTAGATGTACAGGTTGTGGTAAATCATACCGTAGAATGCCATTAATTCAAACGTGTATTTGTGGTCATACCCTCATTCCAACTATAACTAGAGGTTCGGTAGAAAAATATCTTAAACTTGCAAAGAGATTAGTTGAAAAATATGATGTTGGAGCATATCAAAAAGGACGAATCCATGCACTCTCTGATGAAATTGATTTAGTTTTTGGAAAGAATAAAGGGGATCAATCACTCTTGAGTGATTATACTTAAAACTTATCTTAGTTTGACGTATTCATATGCTCCAAGTTTACTATCGAAACAATAATGAACTTTTTGATAATTTTTTCTAAAAGATTTTACTTTAGTAAGAATTTTCTTAGGATCCTTTTTATCAATTATAACCTCTTTGATATATGATGCAATTTCTTTCATCTCATTTTGTTTCATGCCTAATCTTGTAATTTCAGAAACTCCCAATCTAATTCCTCCAGGATGGAAATAATTTCGACCAGCTTTGATATCACCTGGAATAAGCTGTCTATTGACAATTATGTTAGCTTTTTCTAAATCTGCTTCAACTTTTCCACCATCAGAATAATCTAAAACATTAACAGCAATTTGATGTGATTCTGTAAACCCTCTCTTTTCACCTAATACTTTAAAACCTAAATCATTAAGTGACTCCGCAAATGTTTTAGCATTTTTTATTATTTGACTTGCATAATCTTTTCCAAATTCTAAGGCTTCGGCAAAAGCTACTGCCTTCCCTGCCATGTGATGAATGTGATGACTGCTAGTTAATCCTGGAAATGTTGCTTTCTTGATTGGTTCTTCATGTTTCTCAGATCCTAAAACCAACCCTCCTTGTGGACCAAATAGGGTTTTATGAGTACTCATAGTCATTGTATCAGCACCTTCACGTAATGGATCCTGAAATTTTCCACCCGCAATTAGTCCTGCAACATGTGCTGCATCATAATTGATATGCATATCAAAACTCTTTAGAAAATCTGCTAATTCTTTAACTGGATGTGGAAACAAAAACAACGATCCACCAAACATTGCCATCTTTGGTAAAGTCCCTGCCTTCTTCAACTCTTCTACTTTTTGTTTAGTCTTGTCAACATCGATTGTCATCTCTTCGGCATCAAATGGATAAAATTCAATTTCTAATCCATGAACTAATCCTGCAGTTCCTGAATGTTCTTTCTTACCGTGAGAAATATGACCTCCAGCAGGAATTGATGGTGCTAGCATTACATCACCTGGATTTGTAAATGCAGAATATACTGCAAGATTAGCAACTACTCCAGATATTGGCCTTACATCTGCAAACTTGGCTTTATACAACTTCTTTGCAAGCTTCATACATTCAAACTCGACATCATCAATGTACACACATCCTGCATAGACTCTCTCACCAGGCCAACCTTCTGCATATCTATTTCCAAAATCTGATATTATTGCCTCTCTAACTGCAGGACTAGGTACATTTTCGCTTGCAATTAATGGAATAGAATTTTCAAACCATTTATGATGTTCTTTTAATTTTGAGAAAATTTTATTATAAGATTCTTTATTAGCCGATTTTACCATATTTTGCAAATTAAATTTCCCAATTTAAAAACACCGATTTTAGACTATTTTATTTACAAGTTTTTGATCTGCAACGTATAAAAGGGGAATTGGGCGTTTTTCTTTCTATGGGTATGCAAGCAACTTCTAAAGGTACTATGCCAGTTGTATTACTAAAAGAAGGAGGCTCTGAAACCAAAGGACGAGACGCCCAAAAAAACAACATTGCAGCAGCCAAGATAATTGCTGAAATTGTCCATTCTAGTCTTGGTCCACGAGGTATGGATAAAATGCTAGTTGACTCACTAGGTGATGTTACTATTACAAATGAT
>JAAUVF010000168.1 GCA_012030815.1 Nanobdellota archaeon
TGTCCAAAGTGTGGAGCACATTTAGATTGTTCAGATAAAGGAAATTTCTGGTAGTTAAAGACCAGATCTTTTTGGGATATAATCATATGACATGTTAATTGCCTGATCTTTCATAATCTCTAGATACGTTTCATAATCTGCTTCAAAATTGCAATGAGGGCATTTTACATTAGTAATTTCATCATTTAAAATTGCTACTTTTTCGCATTCTGGGCAACGTGCATCCATGATATTATTTTACAATCAAGATATTTAATCATAATTAATTAATTTCAATAAGCGGGGTTTGTCTAGACTGGTAAGATGTCAGCTTCCCAAGCTGAAGGTCGCGGGTTCAAATCCCGCACTCCGCATCTTATAATTCTCTTATTGCTTGTTCTATAATTCCACGATCTTTTGCCTTTGGAAAAAGTTTCAAATAATTTTTTAGATCATTTTTGCATCTAAATTCTTTTTTGTTTCTCTTTTAGATAAGCACGATTTTTGTAAATTTTAGCAGATCTTTTTGGATTAATTTCAATTGCTTTACTATAGTAAATTTCAGATTTATTAAATTGATTAGATTTTAGATAATAGTTACCTAGTCCAACATATGCAAGATAAAACCTATCATTTGAGCAATGCATTTCTCATAATATCCTATACAATCACTAGAATTTTGTTCATTAAGTATACTACCTAACAAATACAATACAGTTTGATTAGTTTTATCTAATTCAATTACTTTTTTTAAAGATTCCAAAGCTTCAGATGTATTTTTTTGGATGAGTAATCTCTCAGAAATAAGACATTGTCTATTTGACATTACATTTGAATCATTTAGTTTTAAAGAGGATAATACATTGTCAGGAGCTAAAATGATCAATAATCGTCCATCTTCAGACCATTCTTTATCAAAAAGTTCTTGAGGGATAGCTCCTTCTTGCTGCTCACCTTCATTATTTCCTTTTTGAATATAATGAAGGATTGTTTTTTCATTATCATCATATCCAGATATCACTGAAGCATGTTGTGTAATTTCTGGGATTCCTGGAAGAATTACTATTGGTGGAATTCCTGCATCTATGATTTTTTTTAATTCAGATAAAGAAGAGTGTAAAATTTTACATTGAAGTCCATGTCTTTCTGCAGATTCAATTCCTTCAATCAGTATACTTCCATTAGAATTTGGATATTGTTTTGCAGATTCAATAGCTTCTGACATTGAAAGTGTAATATTCCAATATTTTGAAACTACGTTTATTGGTAAAGGTAGACAAATATTTTCTTCATCTACTAAAGGAAGTAAAAGTTGATGATCAGATTCCACTAAATTAAAAAGATTTTAGATCTATTAAAAGCAATCAGAGAGAACAGAATTTTTGAATTAAATTTTGGCCATCATTACTCATTTCAGGATGAAATTGTGTGCCAAAAAATTGGTTTTTTCCTATATTGAATAATTTCGAATTTACAGTTTTTAGATGTACCTATTACATCCAAAAATCAGGCAATTTAGAGATTTCAAATCCATGACTTTCAAAAACCTGTAAATTATTATCAAATAAGGGATTTTCTTTTGAATGTAATTATTTTCATTGCCCTTTTGAGATATCATAAGTTTTCTAATTGTTCCACCCAAAGTCAAAGCCAATATTTCTGCACCATAACATATTCCCAATAATTTTTTATTGTTTTGAACAACATGATTAATTATTTTAGAGTTAATTTGATTTGTTATTTTTTCATTTTTTCTTCTTCCAGATAGTAATAAATGAATCATAATTATCTAATGTTTGTAAATCTAATATTTTGGGTATTTGGTATTTCAAATAAGATTTTTTTTGTCATTTAAAAAATTAATTAAATTTTTTGTATAAACTGATCCATTATCAATTAGTAGTAACAATCAGTAAATTTACAAGTCATACCTAATTTAATGTTCTAAAATATTTTTAGTGTAATTATTATGAAGATAAAATATTTAATTCTTAAAATTTCTAGAGTCACCCTCAAGTAACCCTGAACCATTATGTATTCTATCAATATGCTTAGATAGCTCTGCATTATTCTTAAATAATGAATTACAGTAAGGACATTTACTTTGTTCTGACATAGCTCATAGTAATAATGAGATCAACTTAAGGATTTCGGAGTTAAGAAAATTTTTCTAGATCATATTACAATCAAGTCAAATTTTAAAGGCGACTAATTACCAATTTCAATTGAAATGTAATGCATTTCTGGAATACTATCTTTTACAATTATTGTTCCAATATTGAGATTAGTATTTTCTTGCCACATGAATACTCTGTCAGTTCTCGGTTTTACAAAATTATCTATGAATTTTTTCAAGAAATCTTGTGTGTCAACACGATCACTTTCAGTAAAGAAGAATATCTCACCTTCTTTAAACGACAGTGGAATCTGTATTGATGTTGGTTCAGAAATATCTATTTTGTTTTCTGTAAATGACAATTTTATAATATTGATTCTATCTGATTTTCCTAATTCAATATAATCAGCATTTAACTGAAGTTGTAGTACCAGCTACGCCAGATACTTTTTTCAAATATGCTTCAAATGCTTTTTCTTGAGTATCTCCCAATCCAACGTAATATTCACCAGTAAATGCTGCACCTACTGCTGCAATAGTACCAAGTTGTGCTACAACTCCACCGGATCCTGCAGTATATACAGGAATAAAATAGACATCATGTTGTCCAACTCTGTATAAAATATTATCACCTATTCTAGGATTTCTTAAAAGTGTCTTTAATTCAGCAAATGTAGGATCTTTATCCAGTGCTTCTCTAACTGCAGTAGGACCAATCAATTTAGTTGTAGAGTTTAATGGAACTTCATAGAATTGTAAATTGCCTAGATTTTTTAGATCATTTTCAACTATCATATATCCTGCAAGATTTCTTCCTTGAGAACCTCTTAGCTCTAGAGAAAGTAAGCCTATGAATTCTGTTTGATTAAAACCTGGAGGTTTTGCTTCAACATAATAAGCCTCTAATCCTTGAGGTACTTCATAAAATTCGTTTGCTTGAATAAATGTTTCAACGTCATTTACATGATAAATGTTATACATTTCGGCTTTCCAATTAAATAGTTCAACTGGATATCGTATTTGCTCTTCAAGCCAAGTTGGTATTGGTGTGAACTTGTCAGAGTATTGACTGACAAACATTTC
>JAAUVF010000022.1 GCA_012030815.1 Nanobdellota archaeon
TTGGAAATCAATAACACTTAGATCTCCGCCCCAAGTTGGCATTGGTTTTTTCATAAAAATTTCAAATGAACGTAATCTAAAATCAAGCATCCATTGTGGTTCATCTTTCATTTTGCTAATTGCAATTACGGTCTCTTTTGAGAGTCCTTTCTTACTGAGATGCACATACAAATCAGTAGAGTCTTTAAAATCATATTTTGTATAATCCATGTTTAGATTTTCTGTAGCCATGCTAACAATAACATCGTTATATTATAAATACATGAGGAAAAATAGGCACAGCTAAATAGCTTTAGCTAATCTCTTAGAGTTTAGACTAATTGAATAAAACAAGCACTCAATCAGATTCATGTGTAGGTTTTGTTTTTCTAAAACTTGCATAAATTCCTACATCGTAAATAATTTTTAGCAATCCACCAATTACAAATGGCGCAGAAAACCACAGTGAATGAATAATTGCACCGGTTATAGATGGACTGATAGACTGGGCAATATTTCTAGAAGTGTTTGTTATTCCAGCTGCTGCCGTTCTCTCATTTTCTTCAACTACTGCAACAATGTATGCTTGCCTTGTCGGGACATCCATCTGAGATAAGCTCATTCTAGCTAAATACAGTGCAAGTGCAATATGAAAAGTAGGTGCAATTGCAACTAGAATCAAAAGAACGTTTGATGGGATGTGAGTAAAGACCATTGTATTGATTAATCCGATCTTATCTGCAATTTTTGCTGCAAAGAAAAATGAAATTGCAGTAAGTACTCCTGCAACTGAAAATATCAGAGATAAAGTTGTAAGGTCTACTCCAAACTTTGTGAAAAACCAAAAAGCCACAATACTTTGAATTACAAATCCACCTGCAAAAGAATCCAGTGCAAATAATGATGACATTTTTAGGACAATTTTTTTTGATTTTTGAGACAGATTAGATGAAAATGTTTGCGAGTTAAAGGGCTTTCTTACTTCAATTTCTTTTGAAAAGAAAAAGTAGATTACAGATACGGCAATACCTGCAAGCAGATAAATCAAAAAGAGAGGTTTGAATGAATCGATTATTGTAAAACCAAAGTTTTCTTGAATGATCTGTGGTATTGAAGCAAGTAAGATGCCTCCAGCCATTGCAAAAGTTCCTATCATATTGTATAATGCAAAAATAGTATTTCTTTTTTTGATGTTTTTTACAGTTTGTGGAAGTATTGCTTGCTCTAATGATAAAAATGCTCCAGTTTCTGAACCAGTTACATTGATTGTTCCAATAAATGCTGCAATGATCAGAGCAAAGTAATTTTCAGTCGCAAAAAAAATACCACCAGATATTCCCATTAAAGATGCATAAATTATTAGAACTTTTTTTCTGCCAATTCTATCTGCAAAAAAGCTAGAAAATAAATTAAAAATAATGCTATTAACAAGCGTTGCAGATAAAATAAATCCAATTAAAATTTCGTCAAACCCAATATAGTGTAGATAAATTGCCAAGATCATGCTTAGAAAACCATAAGAAAATGTTCGAACTACTCGAGCAGACAGTAATAATTTACCATCTTTAGTTAACCAATCTAAAACCATATCATTTGTTCATATTTGAATAGAATTAGTCTCTTACTGATAAAAAATCAAAAATCACATAAACACAAGATATTTGGATGAAATGATAGTGGGTAAAGAAATTAAGATTGTTTGGCAGTTGCTTTTGCCTCTGGTGGTGCATTCACTGGATCAACTGTAATAGTTACAGAATCAGTGCCTTCACGACCATTATCATCAAATACTCGTAGTTCAAAGACTAGTACTTTGACTTGACCATTTGCAACTACTGGGGATGTAAATGATGGGTTAACTGCAGATGTTGATGATAGTGTTACTGTTTCACCAGAGACTTGCTTCCACATGTATGAGAGTTTCTGTCCTTCTGGATCATTGCTCTTGCTACCATCTAATGAGACTTTGACGTTCTCATTGACAATTCTGTCCTCACCGGCATCAGCCACTATTGGTAGATCAAATGTGTTTACTAGGTTAATGTTCATACTATCAGATGAAGATAGTCTACCATCAGATGCAGTACATGTCATTGTAATGACTTGATCTCTGGTCACTGCTGGGAGTTTAACAGATGTGCTTAATGATGTTGGATCATTAATGATAACATCAGGATTTGATGAAGTCCATGTTGATGTTGTTGCATCTCCGTCTGGGTCATATGCTGAGCAGACTAGATCAACCATGGTTCTTTCGTTAGCTACTTGATCAACACCGGCATCTACAATAGGAGCACTATTTTCTGGAACCACAAGGAGAATTAATTGATCAGTTCCCTTTTGGTTTTCAGAGTCTGTTACAGTTAATTGGAATACCATTCGTTTAGTTTCACCAGAAACTACTGATGGGGCTTTAAATGAAAATGATGGTTTTGTAGTATCAAATGTGACTGTTTCTCCGGCTAGTTGTTTCCATGCATATGTTATTGGACCGTTTTCAGGATCAAAGCCAGAACCAGTTACAGTGACTTGAGATTCCCCAATTACCTTTCTATCTGGACCTGCATTTGCTCTTGGTGGTAAGTTGACTGTGCTAACAACTACATTGACATCATCTTTGTCAGAGTTGCCAGAAGGATCAACAACTGTTAGTTCAAATGTTAAAGTTTCAGATTTATCCATAATAGTTGGAGTAAAGAAGTATACTGAGAATGTTGCCTGTTCATATATGTCTACTTTCATTCCAGAAGTTTGTTTCCAAGAATAACGTAATTTGCTTTCAGCATCATCAGGATCAGTTGCAGTTCCAATTAATTTTACCAAAGTCTTTTCACCTACACTTTGATCTGGACCTGCGTTAGCGATAGGAGCATCATTAGATGGAATCACTTTGACTAGAGCTAATGCGTTTGCCCAACCATTACCAGAAGAATATCCTGTTACTTGGAATGATAACATCATTTCAGTTTCATCTGGAAGTTCAGGAGCTGTAAATGTAACTGATGAACCAGTATATGCACTAAGTGACACTCCGGTTCCAATCAGTTGGACCCAAGAGTAGCTGATTGGTTGTCCATTTGCAGTTTGTCCAGTTGCACTAAGTGTAACAGTTTCACCTTCATGTACAGTTTGAATTGGACCTGCTTGAATTGAGATTAATCTATTATCTAAAAGACCAGTTAAAGGATAAACACTTACAGTATCACTTCCGACACCACCAAATCCATCATTAACAGTTAGTTCAAAAGTTAGGGGATTGGTTTGAGAATAATCAATATGCATTGGAAGAATTGTTAAATATTTTCCAGTGGTGGAAGTCAACGGAATTGTTTGACCTGCTATTTGTTTCCAACTATAAGTCAGAGCGTCACCGTCAGGGTCTACAACACTGCTAACTAGAGTAATTACGTTAATTGTTTTGAATGTTACTTGGTCTCTTCCTGCACTAACAATTGGAGCATGATTAACTGGATTTACAACGATTTCAACGGAGTCAGAACTATCTGCACCGTATTCATCAGTAACTGTGAGTGTAAAAGTAAGAACTTTGATTTGACCATTTGCTACTTCAGGAGCCATAAATGTTGGTTCAGCAATAGTATAAGACGATAATGATACAGGTTCGCCATCATTTTGGACCCATTTGTATGTCAAGATATCATTTGGATCAGCATCGATTCCTTCACCAACTAGTGTGACAAGTCGATTCTCAACTACATCTACAGAATTAGTTTCAGCAAAAGAATAAGATGCAGTTCCGGCTAAAAATAGACTAAAAACAACAGATAGTAAGAAAATATGCGAGTTCACTGATTTATTATAAAATATCGGATATATATTAACTATACATATGACTTGTATATCGGCAATAGATCGGAAAAAGGAAAGGTCAGATAGCACAAATACATAATGAAAGTTTAGAATTAAGTCAACAGATCTACTTTAAAAATACTAAGTTCAAGCATACAGAAAAAATTCAACACATAACGAGCCGTTAGATAATCTAAGTGATTGAAAAAATATTTTTGATTGTATCAAAAGCGCCTGGAACTGTATGTACCTGAGAGATAGTATTTTTGATATTGAATTTTTTTAGCTCATCAGAGGTAAATGGACCAATCGAAATAACAGATAATTTCGCCATATTTTTCAACAGTGAATCAGCATCGTAATCTTTTGACATTATTTCAAAAAGGCCCTAACAGAAGATGCACTTGTAAATACAATCCCATCAATTTTATTTTTTGAAAATAATTCCCTAAATGCATTCCATTGTGTGGTATCTCTAAATGCACAAACATCATAGAGATGAATTTCTTTAACATCAATTCCTATTTTCTCTAATAATTCTTTCAAAAATGGAGTTGATGCACCACTTCTTGGCACAATTACTTTTTTCCCAACCGCATGAAGTTTTGTAAACATCTCTCCAACACCGACAGAAGAATAGATATCAGGCATATGGGCAACTTTGATACCTTGATCTTCTAGTGCGATTTTTGTTTTAGGTCCTACTGCCATGACTATGGTATTTGCCACAGCGAGCTGTAGTTTTTCTAACTTGGATACTTTTTTGCAGTATCAAATAGTAATGTTACTGCCTTTGAGCTCATAAATACAGAATAATCAGGATCGTATTGCTTTACTGAATCCAAAAATTCATCTACAATTTTTTCTCCTTTACTAACCAGTTCTATTGTTGGCAATGATATGGGAGTAGCATCATGATTGGTTACTAAATCTACAAATTCAGAAGAATCATCCTTTGAACGAGTGATTGCAATAATTTTCCTTTAAGCATTTTTCTCCATCCGATAATTTGAGACAAGTCTACAACTTTACCTATAATGATATTTGTTGGAGGCGTGATTTTATTTTCCTTTACAAGTTTTGCAATATTAGAGACAGTACCGATAATCATTTTTTGTTTTGGTGTGGTACCGTTTTGAATTACAGCTACAGGGGTTTGTTTATCTAGTCCACCTGCAATGAGTTGTTTACATATGACATCAATTCTTGAAAGTCCCATCATAATCACAATAGTGTCAACAGATTTTGCAAGACGTTTCCATTTGACAGATTCATTTTTCTTTTCAGGATCTTCATGACCTGTAACAAATACAACTGAAGATGCATGTTTTCTATGGGTTAACGGAATTCCAGCATATGTTGCAGAGCCAATACCTGATGTTATTCCCGGAACAATTTCATACCTTACTTTGTTTTCTTTAAGAAATTCAGCTTCCTCTCCGCCTCTACCAAAAATTATTGGATCACCACCCTTTAATCGAACCACATTTTTCTTTGACTTTGCAAACTTTACCATCAAGTCATTAGTGGTATTCTGGTGAGTTGTATCATCGCCAACAGCCCTTCCAACGTATATTTTCTGGGTATTTTTTGGAATCATTGAGATTATTTTTTTGCTTACCAGTCTATCATACAATACAACATCGGCTTTTTGCAATAATTCTACTGCTCTAAGTGTGATCAGTTTACTATCACCTGGACCTGCCCCAACAAGATACACCTTACCTGTCATTGTTTATTCCACTCCTCTACTTTTTTTCTCCAATTTATTGCAAGGTCATTTACGCCTTTCTCGCGTAATTCCATACCCACATTCTTTCCAAGAGATACAGGATCATGCTTTTTGCCAGACTTTTTTACAAAAATAGATTGTTTACCATCAACTGAAAAAGCAGATACGCTCAAAGTCATCTCATCGCCATTTGATTTTGCATATGCACCGATTGGAAAGCGACATCCAGAGTCAACATAATCAGAAAGAGCTCGTTCAGCCTCAATTTCCAATCTAGAGTCTGAATCTTCAATTTTTCCCAACATTGAATTTGTATCAGAATCGTCTTTTCTTGAAACTATAGCCAAAGCACCCTGACCTGGAGACGGTGAAAAAATCTTCAATAGATAATTTTGTAAAAGTTGTATCCATACCTAACCTAGTAATTCCTGCTTGTGCAAGTACTATGGCATCAAATTCATTTTCAAACACTTTTCTAATTCTAGTTTCAATATTACCGCGTATTGGACGTACTGTGACATCGGGTCTTTTTCTTGTGATTTGTACTGCTCGTCGTAATGAGCTTGTACCTATGATAGCACCAGGCTGTATAGAATCAAGATTAGTTCCATTAGATGAAATAAAAATATCATTTACCATTTCTCTTTTTGGAATAGATGATAAAATCAAGTTTTCAATTAATTGAGAAGGAACATCTTTGAGACTATGCACTGCAAAGTCTACTTCATTATCAGCAACAGCTCTATCAATTTCTTTTTCAAATATTCCTTTCTGATCAATTGTAAATAAAGGTCTTGCATCGGTATCTCCTTTAGTTTTTATTGTTTTGATCTCAAAATCAGCATCAGGATTTATTTTTTTTAATTCAGATTTTACCCAATTAGTTTGTGCAAGGGATAGTTGACTACCTCTTGCACCAATTACATATTTCAATTCTTCACCGATTTTAATGCAGAGCGGTAAGCATCTACAGTATTTTTAAGATCAGTTTTACTATGTGCATCAGATAGGAAAACTACTTCAAATTGAGATGGTGCAATAAAAACTCCATTTTTTAATAATGTAGAAAACATTTTTTGAATTTTTTGCATCAGCATTTTTGGATGAATGGTAATCTACAACAGGCTTGTCTGTAAAGAAAATTTGAAACATGGAGGATGCAGAATTGATTTGATGTGGAATTTTAAGGTCAGTTGCAATATCATCAATTGCATGTGTAAGCATAGTATTGTATTGTTCAAGTTTTGAATATAGTTTATTTTTTATTTTGTTTATGGTCTTTATAGAAGCAATTGCAGCACTTACAGAGGTTGGGTTTCCAGCATATGTGCTTGCTTGGTATACTTTGCCACCAGGGGATAAAAGATCCATTATCTCTTTTTTACCACCTACTGCTGCAACTGCAAATCCACTACCCAATGCTTTTGCCAAAGTTGTGATATCAGGTTTAATTCCAAAATGTTGCTGAGCACCTCCAGGAGACATTCTAAATCCAGTTACCACTTCATCAAAAATTAGAGGAATGTCATTATCTTTTGTAATCTTTCTAATTTCTGATAGGAATTTATTTTCAGGTAAAATCAAACCCATGTTAGCCAACACAGGTTCAACGATAACACCAGCAATATCTTTATTTTTTGCTATGATTCTTCCAAGTTCTTCAGAGTTATTATACTGAACAACAAGTGTGTTTTTTGAAACTTCATCTAAACCTCCATCAGATACTGAAATTCCGTTATGTGCAGAGCCAGATCCTGCTTTGACCAAAACAGAATCATGTGCACCGTGATATCCACCTTCAAATTTTATAATTTTCTTCTTTTTTGTAAAGCCACGAGCTAGACGTATAGCAGTCATTGTAGCTTCACCACCAGTATTGACTAGTCTAACTTTTTGAATTGATGGGAAATTTTTAATAATTAATTTCGATAACTCAATTTCAGCTTGAGTTGGAGTACAAAACAAAGTTCCTTGGGTCAGTTGTTTTGATACAGCACTAAGAATTTCTTTTTCGTCGATGTCCTAACAGTAATGCACCATAACCATTACAGAAGTCAATGTATCTACGATTATCTTCATCCCAGATGTAAGCACCGTTTGATTTTTTGGCAAAAAATGGATATGGTTCAAAATATCTAACAGGACTATTCACTCCGGATGGAATTACTTTTTTAGCATCATTGAATAATTTTTGAGATTTCGACAATAATCAACCGTATTTTTAGTCATTATTATTCGTAATAATCGATAAATGACTATTTTTGCATACGAAATTTATTTCGAAATAAAAATGCAACAATTACAGTCCCCACATATGGTGCTGTCCAATATAGCC
This sequence comes from Nanobdellota archaeon, assembly GCA_012030815.1. The sequence goes on from JAAUVF010000022.1 coordinate 7,857, forward strand.
ATAAATTTTCAAATACTCCAGAAAACAATACAGGTGCCAATGCTCTTGCAGGATTCATCGAAGCACCAGAAATAAAGGCCAAAAAAAAGATATCAAGTCCAACAATTCCGCCAATTGCTATTCCACTGAATCCTCTTAGTCCTTTTGTGTAAACAACTGTAAAGATTACAGCCATTAGCAATGCAGATGCTAAAACTTCAACTGGAAATATTACATACAGTGGAAAATCAAGATTAGGGGTATTTGCTCCAAGATTTGCTGCAGTGCCAATAAAGGTCATAACAAATAATGAGCCAAGTATTGCACCAATAATTTCTGCAGCAAAATAAACTGCAATTTGGATTTTAGAGATATGACCTGTTATGTAGTAGCCAATAGTTACTGCGGGGTTAAAATGGGCTAGCGATACTTTGCCAAAACAATAAACTCCAATGATTAATGCAATAAAAGGAGCAACAGCTGCAAAAGCAATTCCAAGGGTTCCACCATTTTGCATATCATAAACTATCGAACCGGTTGCAAACACAACAAGAATAAAAGTTCCAATTAATTCAACGATAAAAATTTGTAAATTAGAGTAAGACATTAATTATTTTCCTCAATTGATTTGATTAAAGTTATCACTTTTTCTTTTATTTGATCACGAATTTCTCTTACTTGTTCTAGAGATTTTCCTTTAGGATCAGGAATTTGCCAATCAATTACATCTTTCATAAATAATGCAGGACATGACTCTTTGTCAATGCATCCCATGTTAACTGCTTTTGATTCAGATATAATTTGTTGTGAGATTAGTTTTGGTGTTTGATTTGTAATGTCAATACCTATTTCATTCATTGCTTGTAAAACAATTGGATTTACTTTATCGCCGGGTTTTGTTCCAGCGCTAATAACTTCAAATCCTTTTGGCATGAATTTTTAAAAAAGGCTTCTGCCATTTGACTTCTTCCTGCATTTTCAATGCAACAAAAAGTATTTTTTTCATTACTGTACAAAATACTGGATAATCATTGTAACTACAAATGCAATCGAAGCTGCACCAGGAATAGTAATCAACCAAGCAAATACAATTCTTTTTCCAACACCCCAACGTACTGCACGTTTTCTTCTAACTGCGCCTGCACCCATAATTGAGCCAGTAATAGCATGTGTTGTACTAGCAGGGATTCCAAGGAAGGCAAATATCGCCAATACAATTCCGCCTCCAGTCTCTGCTGCAAATCCCTGATATGGTTTCAATCTAGCAATTTTCATGCCTAAAGTTTTGATAACTTTGTATCCACCAAAGAATGTTCCAAGTGCAATAGCAGAAGCAGCCGCAAGTATTACCCAAATTGGTACATCTGAAACATCAGTTATCAATCCCTCAGAAAATAAAATCAGAACAATTATGCCCATTACTTTTTGACCATCATTTGCACCATGGGTTAATGCAAACCATGCCGAAGAGATCAGTTGCAATTTTCCAAATGAGTAATTTACTTTTTTGGATTTTTGGATGCAAACACTGTGATAATTATTCCCGCAAAAAGAAAACCAATTGCCATTCCACCCAAAGGAGACACAATTATTCCAGTTAATGTTTTAGTCATTCCATCTAAAAGTAAGTTTTCAATTCCAACTCCAGCAATACCAGCTCCTATCAACCCTCCAATTAG
>JAAUVF010000169.1 GCA_012030815.1 Nanobdellota archaeon
CGCCTTTTGGTTTGTAACTTCAGCTGGTTTTATCTCAGATGGTTTTGTTTCAGCTGGTTTACCTCAGCTGGTTTTGGTGCTGTAGGTTTGGCTTCAAGTTGTGTTGCCAATTTATCTAATTTAGCTTCTAATTCGGCAATCTTGTTTTCAAGATCTTGTTTTGTTTGCTTTTTAGCAGCCGACATTTAGTTTGGATGAATTTTTGGGGTTTATTTACATTTGGGTCAAGTATCAAAATAAAATTTGATCAAGTTTTATATGCATAATACACGTGATTGTATCTATGGATGATTTTGAAAAAGAGTACCCTGGGTTTGATTGGAAAAATACACCAGCTTACAAACACCCAGGAGGAAAGGATTGTCCTTGTCCAAAACATGAATACATTAGAGAGCAGATTAATTTTACAAGACAAGTGAATCAGAAAGGCAAAGAGCCATCAAAAATTACTCTAAAATTTTGTCCCGATCATTACAGAGTATATACTCAAGAAGTAATTCCAGCTATGCCATTAAAGTATAGAATTTTAACAAAAATTGCATTAAAACTTGGAGCCATTCAGGTAGAGCAATTAAAATACATGGAATCAGAATTATGTTTTTACTGTAAATTTGGTTCTGGTGGACACGATAGAAAAAACGAATTACCGCCAATGTAAAAATCCTATTCAGGACTGAGTAATATTTTTGGTTTGTTTGGAGTGTCATGATGACATCTCTTACCACATAGGGGGCATCTTTTTCTATCAAGAAAAACACATTGACAGATATGTGAATCAAGATAGGATTTGGCTAATTTGTTTGACTCACCTGTTCCATTACAAAATGGGCATTGCGAATTCAATAATTCTATTTTGCCAGTTCCTTTACAAATCACACATTTGTCTTCAACCATTAAGATACTTCCTTGACAGTAGGAATTAAATGGCATGTGTTAAAATTATTTTAAAAATACCAAGTATGCCTAAATCTAGTTAAGCTTATACAAGAATCATATTTAGTAAGATTATGGCAATTGAAGATATTCATGAATTTATAACAGAATTAGAAAAGAAAGGAGAACTCAAAAGAGTCAAAACAGAAGTGGATTCAAATTTAGAAATTGCAGAAATTTTAAGAAGAGAGATGTATTCAAATGGACCAGCTGTACTTTTTGAAAATGTAAAAAATTATGAGATGCCAGTATTAGGTAATGCATTTGGATCAATGAAAAGGTTAGAAATTGGACTTGAGATGACAGACTTTACAGAAATAGGACAGAGAATTGTAGACATGACAAAGATGGACATGCCATCGGGGTTTCTAAATAAAATAAAAAAACTTCCAGAACTTTCAAAAATGGCTGAATCATTTCCAAAGTTAGAGAATAATGGACCCGTAACTGAGATTACATCAAGCGATGCATCTTTTGAAGAATTGCCAATTTTAAAATCATGGCCAAATGATGCAGGACGTTTTATCACATTAGGATTAGTAGCTACTAAACATCCAGAAACAGGAGTAAGAAATCTTGGAGTATATAGAATGCAAATTGTAGATAACACACATGCATTGATGCATTGGCAGAAACACAAACGCGGTGCACAGCATGGAGAAATTTCAAAAGAACGTGGAGAAAAAATATCAGCAGCAATAATTATTGGGTGTGAACCAGCAACAGTATTTTCATCAATAGCTCCTGTTCCAGAAGGACTTGACAAGTATTTGTTTGCAGGAATTACTAGAAAAAAAGGAATTAAAACTGTAAAATGTAAAACTATTGATTTAGAAGTACCAGCAAATGCTGAAATTGTTTTGGAAGGGTATGTTGATCTACATGACATTAGAGATGAAGGACCATTTGGAGATCATACTGGATACTACACTCCAGTTGAACCATATCCAACTTTCACACTGACAGGGATTATGCGAAGGAAAAATCCCATTTATGTCACAACAGTAGTTGGTAAACCAATTCTAGAAGATGCATACATTGGTAAAGTTATCGAGCAATCATTTTTGCCATTGATACGAATGTTTCATCCAGAAGTAGTAGACTTTAGCATGCCAGCAGCAGGATGGTTTCAAGGTTTTGCAATAATATCCATCAAAAAAAGATACCCAGGTCAAGCAAAAAAAGTAATGATGGGATTATGGGGGATGGGACAACTTGCATTAACCAAAATGTTTGTAGTAGTAGATGAAGACATCAATGTTCACGATATCAACGATGTGATATGGGCAATTACTACAAGAGCAGATGCTGCACGAGATACAACTATTATCAACAACACACCTACAGATACACTTGATCCAGCATCACCAATGGTGAACTTGGGATCAAAACTAGGAATTGACGCCACTCAAAAAACTAGAGAAGAAGGATATGAAAGAGAAATTCAACAACAAGTCAAAGTCGATGCAGATACCAAAAATCTAGTTGATTCAAAATGGTCTAGTTACGGACTATAGTAAAGCAATAGAATTGTAAAAATTATCTCTCTCTTCTGCCTGATAACCAATTTGGTGAATTGCGTCTACAATTAGTTTTCCAGTCAATTCTGTGGAGCGGGAACCAGTACAAGAGACAACTTCTTCGCCTATCAACGTCCCTCCAAAATCATTAGCACCGTATTGAAGAGCGAGTTGTGCCATTCCAACACCATTTGTAAGCCATGAAGATTGAATGTGAGGAATTAATCCATTAAAAACAAGTCGAGATATAGCTATCATTTTTAGAAGCTGTGTTCCACCGGTACCATATTCTACTAGCTTTTCTTCTTGCATCAAAGTGTTGTTTGGTTCAAAATTCCAAGGAATAAATGCCATAAAACCATTGGTTTTTTCTTGCAAGTTTACAATTTTAAAAAAGTGTTCAACTATGTCATTATTATTTCCACATGTCCATACATCATGGTTGCAGACGCAGGAATTTCAAGTGAATGAGCTTCACTCATAATTCGAATCCAATCTGCACTGGATATTTTTTTTGGACTAATTACATCTTTGACTGAATCAACTAGAATTTCAGCTCCTGCACCAGGAATGGATTGAAGTCCTGCATCCTTTAATCGAGATAAAACTTCTTTAGTAGATGTTTTTTCAATTCTAGAAATCATATCAATTTCAGAAGTAGAAAGTCCATGCACTCCTACATTTGGAAATTTTTGTCTAATCA
>JAAUVF010000170.1 GCA_012030815.1 Nanobdellota archaeon
GTTCACAGTTTCATTGTGCCTTGTTTTATACCACATACATTGTATGATATTGACGCCTTCGATTAGTGGTCTAGGCATGCTATAAACGACCACTATTCCAAGCCGTCAATTCAATATATCGTTTAAATGAATTTTCAATGCGTTTTTTATTAGATCTTTTTTTAGTGCTACTTTGTTAGCTCCAATCTTTAGGCTATCTGCATCATCAATCGATGATAATCTATGTGATAAAAAATCCGATAACAGTTCTAAATTAAAATCATTGGTGTTTTTAAGATTTATTTTTAGATATTTTTCTTGAATGCCTCCTTTTTTTGTTAATCCACCGGATGGAAAAATTCTGATATCTTCATTAACCTTATTTTCATTTCTTTTTTTACCAAAAAGTGCATTATCGATATCATTGCCCTTGTGAAAATGAAAAATTGTAATCATAAATTCCATCTGTTTTGTTTGTTTATCTAAAATAAAGACTATTGTACTGATTATTTTTTCTTTAATAGTGCATCTTCTGGAGTTTTATCTTGGTTAATTTTCCAATGCCATTCATGATGTTTTTTCCAGTGCTCGTCTAAATGTTGTGTAGATGGTTCTTTTCCAAGAGGTGTACCGCAGATCTTGCATTGTATCATAAAAATTACTAAATTTGTGTAAAAATAAGGGTTGTTATGCATTATCACCAATTTTATTATTTTTATTGCGAAGCAAAACTAGAAAGAAAATAAACTCTCTTAAAATATTTTTTTGATCATATGATAATGATAATTCTAATTTTTTAGCTAAATCTAATGATATTTGATATATCTGCCCTAGGTGGCTTCCAAGCATGAATGCGTTTAACGATTCATCTGGAATTTCTTTGATATTTTTTTATAGACACTAACGGCCATACTATTTGCCCACTTTGTTTTAAAAATTAGATCTATTGTTAATTTGATTAGTTTTTTGTCTAATTTTCCTTCAATTGAATATAGTATTTTATCAAATTCAATTTTATCTGGTTTTGTTCGTTCAATCATGTTGGTTTGTCTGTTTTACTTTTCTTTTTTGGTTTACTGATAGGATGACATTGTGCTGGGAGGTTGTCGTCATTTTCCATGTTAAGTAATAATTTATGTGAAAATTAAGAGTTGTGTAAATTAAATTATCTAAAATATGCCTAACTTTTTCTAACCTTTTGATTATTCTGAGATTTTGGTTTTCTGTTTCTTTTAAATTCTTGTGATTTTTGTTTTTTCCTTTGTTGCTCTAAATTCATAATCAGATATGTTTTCCTGATTCACATAGCTTCATCTCGCCTGTGAATTCATCATGTACTGATTCTAATGACCCATCTATCAAAAGTCCACCCACAATTTCCCATGCTTTTGCTTCTGGTATTTCAAATTTATAGGAAAGTGTTGAAACCTTGGTATAATATCCATTTTTAGAATTACGTAAAACAAAATCTTTGATCTTATCCTCATCTGTTTGTGTTTTTGGTCGAGATGCTCTGTTTCCAAATCTCTTAAATGGTCTTTTATTTTCTGGCAATATTTTGTTAATTTGATGTCTGCTATTTTAGGACTTGGAAAAGTAAAATCTAAAGACTTTTTGAATACTGTGTATGTAAATTTTTATGAGTGATAAAGCAAGAAGATTAGAAGAATTAAGAATAAGAACTGGTAGAAGCAAGCGATGTCTTGATTGTAAAAATAATCGTTGTATTCCTAATAGTTGCCAATGCATATGTCATTTGAAAATTTAACTTGCATTAAAGACTTATTTTATCAAATATGCATGAAGCGTTTTCTTATATTTCGAATGATTTAGAATTCATTTTTTTTGATTCCATCCCTAAAATCTTATGACATTTACAAAAACAATTGGCGTGAATCATGTCATGTTTATTTCTATATTCACATTCTTTAGTATGCTCCATGTTGTATTTTATTTTTTAACTCCTTAAGGATTTATGATTAATTACAAGTTTGATAATTATTTGATGTATTTGTATCCTGCAATTATTTCATAACATTCTAAATATTTTTATTATGTGGTTCTATTTTGAATTAATCGATTCAGGATCGTTATTTCCTGGTAAATACAACTCTCCTAGTTTTTCCTTCATTTTTTCATCAAACTCTTCTTGTAATCTTGTTAAATACATTTCTGCCTCATTCTCATCAATCTGGAATTCCGGTATTTACATCATAATTAAAACCAGTTGCAAGGTGATAAAATTCCTCAAAAATTCTTTACAGTCAATAACATCTGTTTGTGAATCCACTGAAACTATTAAGCAACCATCCTCCTCTCTAAATTTTAAACAAATTTCTTCATCAATCATTGTATCTACCAATACGGCCATAATGTATGGAATTAATGACGTATCTAGTTTTTTTTGATTATCTGTTGAATTTGTTATCCATAACTCATATCCATCTGCTAGGTAATCAAATGTATTAACAACAACTTCTCTGATGTCGCTATTGATGTGAGCTAGTTTTGATTTCCATGATATTTTTTCTTTATTTCCTGGTTCAACATATAACAGATCAAATTTTATTTCTTCATGAGTTTGCTCGTATTCCCAGACTTGCTTGTTTGTCCACATTGGTGAATATTTTTCAATTATTATTTCTGTTACCTGATCCAATATTTTGAAAATAATAGACCGTTGTTTATGCTTATCTTTATAATGATATGATCTTTTTATTCTGCGATTGCTTACCTGTTGTAGACTTTATTTCAAAAATTTAGTGATGATTGTTTTAATTAATCATGAATATTTGATTTGAAAAATGCTAATGTGCATTCTGCAAGTTCTTTATGTGAGTGTTTTTTGATTAAATGCTTGCAGTTGGGGCATATCCCATGATCCTCTTCTGTAAAATCATCTCCAATTTGTTTCATACAGCATTCCATTAATTCTGCAGTGGAATGAGACTCCATAGATAATTTACAAGTGGGACATTCAGTCATTTTTTCTATCTCTACAAGTACTAAATCTCATAATCAGAAAACATCATAGCCTTAATTATACATAGTTTTACGCATGGTTGATTTGATTGAGATTTATTCTTAGTTGATTAGAAGGTTGATCATTTTTTAAATTAATTTATGACAAGTTATATTGTGTTTTTATAGAAAATTATTGATTTAATTAAA
>JAAUVF010000023.1 GCA_012030815.1 Nanobdellota archaeon
ATGATGGGGAAAAACGAACTGGGATATTTATCATCCATACTTGACTCTATGTTAAAAAAACTCACAGACGAAACAATTACTGATGAAATTTTGAATCTCTTGTTATTTCCATTAATGCTATGAAAAATTCAATGATTGACTCAAATTATGACTTGAGTGGTATAACCCAAAGAATTTCTCAACTTTATTCCACTATTCACTGATCTATCTTTTTAATTACCTGTACATTTATGATGATTTAATGGGAAATATTATGATTGCAGATGATTCTGATGCAATAAGACTTGTTTTAAAAGACATTTTGACTATTGGTGATCATAATATTGTATGTGAAGCAAAAGATGGTACAGAAGCCGTAGATCTTTTTTTAAATTTAATCCTGATTTACTACTTTTGGATTTGGCAATGCCTAAAAAAGATGGATTTACTGTTGTTAAGGAAGTAATGTCCAAAGATCCTAATGCTAAAATTGTATTAATCACTGCAAGTGATGATCAAAAAGTCATTCAACAGTGTTTAGATTACGGTGCTTCATCTTACATTTCAAAACCATTTGACTTTAACAGTATACTGAAAGCTGTTTCAGATTTGTTGGCAAAGTAATTTAGGATCTAAATTTATTTAAACTTGATAGATAAATTGTCAAAGATTGTTGTAGATACTAGCATCATAATTAATGGACAACTAATTGCTCAGATCGAATCAGGTTATATTAAAAATTCTGAAATCATAATACCTCAAGCAGTTTTTGATGAATTACAATCTCAAGCATCTCAGAAAAAAGAACAGGGATTTGCTGGATTGGAGGGATTAAAGAAACTCAAAGACATATCTAGTAATTTTGGACTAGTAATCTCTCATACCGGTTCCCATCCTACATCTGAAGATATTCGTATGGCTGGTTCTGGAAGAATTGATGCAATAATCAAAGATGTTGCAAAGCAAAATCATGCAATACTGTACACCTCTGATCATGTTCAGCACTTAGTTGCACAGGCAGAGGGGTTGGAATCTGTATTTGTAAAACCAATTCCTAAAAACACTGATCTAGAATTTTTAAAATTTTTTGATTCTGAAACCATGAGTGTACATCTTAAAGAGAATATGCCCCCTTTGGGAAAAAGAGGAAAACCTGGTTCATTTACACTGACTAAATTAAATGATGAAATTCTAACACGTGATTATTTACAATTGATTGCATCTCAAATTTTAGAGACTACGGCTTCTGATTTGAGTACTATGGAAATCTCAAAAACTGGTGCTTATGTAATTCAATACACTGATTACCGAATTGCAATCACACACCCTCCATTTTCTGAAGCATTTGAAATCACAATAGTGCATCCTACTGTAAAGTTAACTTTGGATGATTATGCTATCTCTGAAGCATTAATGAAACGATTTTCTGACAGAGCTGAAGGAATTATAATTTCTGGTTCTCCTGGTTCTGGAAAAAGTACTTTGGCATCCAGTCTTGCAAATTTTTATCACAATACTGGAAAGATTGTAAAAACATTTGAATCTCCACGTGATTTGCAAGTAGATCCAGGAATTACTCAATACACAAAGCTAGATGGTAGTTTTGATAATACTGCTGATATTTTATTATTAGTTCGTCCTGATTACACAATCTTTGATGAGGTAAGACGAAGAGAAGACTTTCGAACGTTTGCCGATTTACGACTTACTGGTGTTGGTATGGTTGGTGTTGTACATGCAAATTCTCCTCTAGATGCAATACAACGCTTTATTGGAAAAATTGAACTTGGAATTATCCCAAATGTAATTGATACCGTAATTTTTGTTAAAGATGGTCAAATTGGCAAAATTTATGATCTTGAGCTTGTAGTAAAAGTTCCAACCGGTATGACCGAGTCTGATTTGGCAAGACCCGTAATTGAGATTAGAAATTTTGCTGATCATGTTCTTGAGCATGAAATCTATACTTTTGGTGAAGAAAATGTTATAGTTCCAGTATCAAAAAAAGGACAAAAAATCGGAATTGAAAAACTAGCAGAAGACAAAATACGTGATCTCTTTAGAAAATACGATCCTCGAGTGGAAGTTGAGATATTATCTGATAATAGAGCCAAAGTTTCAGTTGATAAACAATCAATGGCATCAATTATTGGAAAAGGCGGTTCTAACATAAATGAGATTGAAAAAATACTGAAAATTCACATTGATGTTGTTGAGAAAAATAACCGTGATGACTCTATACGTAGTTCTGATGAATTATCATTTCATTTTTCAGAATCAAAAACTGGATTATTGTTAACGGTTGACAGAGAATACTCATCAATGCATGCTGATATCTATGTTCATGATAATTATGTGACCTCTGTTCGAATTGGGAAAAAAGGCGAGATAACTATCCCAAAACGTTCTGAAGCATCACGAACTTTGATGAAATTGGCATCCTCTCAAAATGATATTCAGATCTTTCTTAAGGATTCTTAAAACTTTCGATAACTTTTGGATTTGATTTTAAAAATGTAATAAACTTTCTTAGCTGTTTGATTGTTTTAGGATTCAAATAATGTTCTATTCCTTCTGTGTCTTTGTTTGCAGTTTCGTGGTTTACCCCAGAATTTCAAAAAACTCCAGTAAAATTCCATGGTTTTGTCTTATTTCAAATGCTATTCGTGTACCTTCATCTGTAAGATTAATTCCATGGTATTTTTCATATTCTAATAACTTGTTTTCTTCTAATCTTTGTAACATCTTTGTAACACTAGGAGCACTCACATTCATGTATCGTGAAATATCTAGTGTAGTGGCATATCCTTTCAGTTCTACTAATTCTGATATTACTTCAAGATAATCCTCCATTCTTGTACTGTAACTTGATTTTTCTGATTGATGAGCTGCTTTAATAGAGTCTAATCTCTTTGAATTTTTCACCTTCAATGTATCTTAGTAATTACACTAATCCTACTATAATTGGATGTCTCTTAGGCTTGTTATTCTTTATTGACACGTAGGTGATTGATATTGATCATTGAATCTTATCTGATTTTTTCTAAATAAATAATCATGGTAGACCATCTAAAGGCACGATTGGATAAGATTCGTAAATTTTCTGATTCTGCAAAGCGAAGAGCATCACTATATGTAGATATGGCCAAGTTTGATGGCAAATCAACTGCTCAATCTTTAGGGTGCGTCCAAAGAGCATCTGCCCCAGGTAAAAAACTTCAAAAAATTGGATTCATTATATTTTGGATACCTGAACCGACTGGCATTAGTAATGCAGTAGCTGCTCCTATGATATTGGCAGGTAGATACCTTGATAAAAAATACAATGGTGCAACAATTCATGATATTGGTCATGAGACAAAGAGCACAATTTCAACAATAAATGATTTCAAAAGTACTGTACTGAAATAATTTTGAAATTACCCCCTATTGAAATCTATTCTCCAAAAAATTCCCCCCATTGACGACCTAACTTTTCAATTATTCTAAATGCTAATCTGTCAATGTTGACATTTGGTTCTGCCACTATCATTATTACTTTTCAAATATTGGAAAACTCATTATCACAACATGCTTTCTACGTGATGATGAATATTTGACATAACCTAATTCTGCATCAAATTTTTTTCTTTTTACAACTCTGCCAGCTAACTCCCTGCATACTTCATTATGTTGTTCTTCGGTTAATCTTGGATCTACGCCATCTTTGTATCCTCCGGCCAATATTTTCCCTGTTTCGTCTAACAGTGCTGCAAATCTCACTTCATTATCTGCTAGTATCTCTTTGCATCTTACTTCGTACTCTTTTATGTTGATCTCCGGCATGCTATGTTTTATTGCTCAATCATCTCTATTTCTACTATGGGGCTGTTTGTTTTTTTGAACACACATTTTGTTAAGTACAATTTTTTCAATCATAGTCAATGAAATACATTGGAAAAACCAAATTATATCACGTAGTCATGCATTATTCTACAAATAACGGAAATATAGAAATCGTGTTTTTACCCTAACGAATAATTCCTAGTAATGTCTTTTTTTGTATGCAACATTACTTGAAATCAAAATTATCCCAAAACCCACAATTCCTACCAATATGGAAGTACCAAGTATCCCAAAAGATATGAAAAATAACATTTTTCCAACCTTTCTTGGATTTTTATTAGAAATGTAATTGCTATTGCTATTGCGCTTAAAATACTGGAGATTATTCCTAACGATATGAACATGGGTATAAGCCCAGTTAGATCTCTTCCTGTGTCATAATTGATTGCATCTAACAACGGTTCTATTCTTGCCACAATAAACAATATTGGAATAATTGCCATTAATCCACCAATTATGGCAAGACTCTGATACGAATTTGGTTTTGATACAAATTGAGCTGGGTTGTACTTTTTTACTATTTTTGCTACGTTATAGTTTTCAAATATTCTTTCTTGTCTTGTACCGCACAAAGTACAAAATTTTGCGTCTTCTGCAATGCTGGTACTGCAATTACGACAGTTGATCAATTTAGGTGATTCTTCTGTTTCTATTTGATGTTCTTTGATGTATGTGGCTGCTAGGGTTTCAACATATTTTTCATCACTTGTGTATAGTGGCTTATTTTCTAGGATCATTCTCTTTACATGTTCTAACCTAGATGTATCACCAACTTGTAAATTTAATAAAATGTTTTATTGTTTCTAAAAATGACTTTGTAATATTTATCACAACCTTGGGTTTTTCTGTACTTCTAATCAATATTAAAAAATTTCTTAGCTTTATTGATTAACTAGTATAATTTGGAAGCTGACTAATGCGGACCAACCTTTGCGTAGCCATGCAAGTAAGCAAAGACCAGCAAACTGATGCCTTGCATTTGACCTTAGGATACTGCGTCAGCTTTCCATTACTATTACATGTTTATAGAATAAAAAGCATCTGTGTTTAATTTGAAAATTATTTTAAGAGATTCTAGTCTTTGTATGCTAGGACGAAAACATACAAATCTTGACCTGAATCTCATACTCATTATGTCAATCTAACATTTAAGATGATATCAAATCCTTTCGAGTTCGCACTAGTTTTAGATGAGAAAAAGGCGTAACCCTCAATTGCAGAACATAGAGAGATTTCCTCTCGTGGTCAGTACGTTAAACGACTGATTGCCTATTTTTGTTCTGCAGGGTCACGCAGTTTATTCAGCCGAAACTAATTTCGACATCATATATTGTAAGAAGTTTAACTATTTAAGTTTTAAATTATAAATTTCTTTATATATGTTTTATAATTTCTAATTATTTTATATTATTTTTGAAAAACTATAAATTTTATAATCCTTTTTACTTATTTACATATGTTTATTATAATTAGTAAATTTTTGATAAATGTACTGAAATTAATCCATATCACTTTAATATCATTTAGTCACATACAATATGACAAGGAACTGTCTTAGTTATTGACAGTAATGGAATAAATGAAAAAGGGTGGAAGCACTCAAAATTCATTTTAGAATTCCAAATCCCTGTTGTCTTGTTTTTTGAAATATTTAATTTGATATCAAATTTAGAAAATATGTGAATGATGAAATTGGACAATGTCCTAAATGTTTTGGAATGATATTTCGAGAACAAGGAGAATCTGTATCCTGGTTTTGTCCTACCTGTAACCTGAAATATAAAACTGAATAAAGTTATTTCAAATTATGTTTTTCTAATCGAAATGAACATACACTAGTGAATTTGAATATATTTTGAAATGATATCTTTTGAACATCGGGTTTTAAGTGAATACAAAATAAAGACCTCAAAAATAGATACTTTATCTAACTCCATTATAACTCATCGAGACCCAAAGGGCCAAGAAGCAAAAGCGGCTTCGGATTTTCTTGATGTTTTAATTAATGAAACTGATGGTTTTTATGAAAAATACAGTGAAATTCTCTCAACTAACGGTAAAAGACCCACCCTAGATCTCATCTTTCAGAATCTAAACAATGGAATGAAAATGTTGAAAAGTTTTATGAAAAGAATCATTATCGAAGACGTAACAACTAGTTTTCATTATAACCCCTCACTTTAATCTGAAGTTTTTCTTATTTTGTTTCTATGAATATAGGTGCCTTATCTGTAGTGTGGTGATGGATTCGCCTAGAAAATTAGAAGTTCATTTACAAATAGAACACAAGTGGGGAAAAACACGAGAGACTAAAGGATTGGATAATTGGTCCTAAATTTGATATGTCTAATAATCTATTTTCTTAATTCTGACGTTGCTTCCTTTGGTTTCAAGATAATGTCCGATGAAATTAGTCATCTGTTCTCCGATTTTAAATCCTAGAGCTCCCTTCATCATGCCTGATTTTTCGATTTTTTCTACCATTTTTTCTGCTAATTTGGATATTAAAAAAAGTCCAGCCAAATCTCTCAAATGGCTCATCGATGATGTATCCGTTTTTCTCATCGCATTCTTTTTCTAAATCTGTCAATGCCTGTTTTACAAGAATTATCTCTTTTTGATAACTTCTAGTACTTAACTGAAATAACGGATTCATGATGATTGTGCTCCTGCCGACTTTATATTATTTGAAAGCCACAAAACTTACTGTGTTTTCTATCGCACAAACATTATCTTAAGTTTGAATAATGTGATATTCTGTTATTGAATTTTATAATTTTAGGTATTTTACTAATGATTCTACTTGGAATTTTGGCCGTTTTTTTATATTATGAATCTGCCCAAAATACCGAAAAAGTCACAGTACAAATTCCAATTTCTGATGTAACTGAAATTATTACTGAGAAACTACAAATAGATTCTGAACCTCCTCTGCCAGAACCCATATCTTCTAGTCCCCAATGTTTGGGCAGTGCTCAATGTATTTCAGGTAAAATCACAAAAATTACAGATGGTGATACGATCAAAGTCAATGACATGTCAATACGATTTACATTGGCAAGTGCTCCTGAGATAAATACTCTAGAAGGAAAGGTTGCAAAAGATTTTGTTGCAAGTATATGTCCAGTTGGTTCGTCTGTTTTAGTTGATGAAGACGATGGACAAGCAGACGGTAGTTTTGGTAGGATACTTGCTGTGGTGTACTGTGGTGACATAAATCTTAATGAGCAACTTTTAAAATCAGGAAATGCAAAAATATCTACTCTGTTTTGTTCTGAAAGTGAGTTTTCTAACGAACCCTGGGCAATAAAGGTTTGGATGTTCTGGCTAGTCTTTTAATTTTATTTTTATAAATTTGATTTATTTAAAGAAATATAAAAAATATCGACATTCATTCAGGACCATCATATCCTGTACTTTGTTTGCAACTTGGACAAACTTTTTGATTCTTCCACAACTCTTTTCCGCAATTCCTACATGAGTGTGGTTTCATGAATTGATATCAAAAAGATTGGATTTAAAATTTCTATATTATGTGGCCTTAAAAGTGATACTCTGAGTTTTAATATGTATTTGATGTACTATATGGTATGGTGCTTGTCTGGATAGGGATTGCAGTTGGAATTATCATAGTGGCAGCTTTGATTATTAAAACTTCTAAAATAAATCCCAAAGTTGTTTTGGGGGTATCTTTGCGTTGCAAACGTTGTGGTAGTGAAACAAAGGGTCTAAAGTGTGTGCGATGTGACAAAAAATTCAAGTCATTTGGAGTTTAATTTTAAATTCTAATTTTACCTCTTTTTGAACATTATTCTCTATGTTGCGTGATTCCTGTATGTTTTTGGATATTTCACAAGATTTCAGATTCCTGTTTGTGGACTAGTCACTAAAATTTTTTAGTATGGCTCCTGTCATCGTTAGTTGCCTCTAAAACTCTGTTAGATATTTCTTGTATCTGAGAATCTCGGCAATGCTGAGAGCAAAACTTACTATGTTCATCTTCAAACAATTTCCCACAATACATACATTTGACTTTCAATGTGTAACATAATTTTTTACACGTATAGATAAACTAAATGTGAATGTCTCATATTTGGGAATTACTTCTTAAGGATTTATGAAAATAATATTAAAGTTTTTTTAATTGAGTGATCAACTATTACAGGTACTAAAGAGAGATTAAATTATTTGAATATGTTATTTCTCTAATTCTATCCATTCTTGGTCCGGATTTTCTAATTGATCCCATTTACTTTGAATTATTTTGAATATATTTTTAATTGAAACATGGTTCGATTATACAAAATTTGTATTTAATTCCGACGTAGGAATTATCCATAAAATCACTCTTAGATTCTATTGATTTGATATATCTGATTTATGTAAATAATTGTATACTGTCTTTTTACCTATGCCAAGAAACTTTGCAGCCTCTTGGGCTGTCATTTGATATGGCTTATCATCTGTACCACGTGTTAAATTGTATATCTCCAACTTGACTTGTTCTTCTGAGGCCTTTTTCCATACAACTTTAGCCTAGCCATGAATCCCTCCGGGGTGAGACACATCTTTTTTCTATTACACACTTTTTTGGAAAAAACCGAGTAGATTGGCTTTGGTAATACACAATCTATAGTATTTTAAAAGGATAAACATACCAATTTTATGGCAACTAGAACTCAGACATTAATTCCAATAACAATAGCTGCTGTGATTATCGGTGTAGTTGGGTTGATGTCAATCCCAAGTGACAGTAAATTGGAATCTGTACAATTTCCGATGGGTACTATCAAAATAGATGATATTGCATTACAAGTTCAAGTTGCCGATACTGAACCAAGACGTGTCAGAGGATTAATGTTTCAAGATCAACTTCCCTACAACCAAGGAATGATCTTTGTCTTTGATGAGGTTGGGATTTACTCACTTTGGATGCTAAACATGCAATTCTCGCTTGATATGATTTGGTTTGATCAACACGGAAATGTTATTCATATTGAAAAAAATATTCCTCCATGCAAGACTGCTCTTGAGACCATGACTTGTCAAAGTATTGTCCCTGAGGGTAAAGCACTATACATCTTGGAGGTTACTTCTGGTTTTGTTGATAAATTCAACATTACCAAAGACTCCAAGCTAAGTGTAATCTCGATTTAGAATTGCAAAACCTTATTTTATTAATTATTAATCAAACGATAAAATGAAAACTAAAGTTTTATTTCCAATAGTAATTGGTATTGGAATTACAATGATTTTTGCTGTATTTCTTACTAGTCAGCCAACTGGGGAGCCAATATTGCGTGATATGCCTAAAGAGAATAACTCCCAGACTTTATCTTATGTTGATTCTAATTCTGTCTTAAAATCCTCACTTGCAGAAAATAAAATTTTAATGTCTAGTCCCCTAAAATTTACAGGGGAATCTGTTGAAAAATATTGTACCTTTTATCAAAATGAACAAAAACAAAATTTGATTTCATATTGTACCTCAACTGAACTAAAAGATCCTGATGGTAAATTTCTTGGAAATATTCACATGGTTGGAAACAATAATTCTCCTGACGCAATACTCGGTGTAATTCAAACAGATCCCAATTTCTCTAATCTTGAT